>JAFXEU010000043.1 GCA_017520845.1 Kiritimatiellia bacterium
CGTCCGTGACCCCGCCGTCTTCCTGATGGACGAGCCTCTGTCCAACCTGGACGCCAAGCTGCGTAACCAGATGCGTGCTGAGATCATCAAGCTCCGTCAGAAGATCAACACCACCTTCATCTACGTTACCCACGACCAGACCGAGGCTATGACCCTGGGCGATCGTATCGTCATCATGCGTGACGGCTTCATCCAGCAGATCGGCACTCCTCAGGAAGTCTTCGATCATCCCGCCAACCTGTTCGTCGCCGGCTTCATTGGCAGCCCCCAGATGAACTTCTTCGATGGCAAGCTGGTTAAGAACGGTGACGTTTATGCTGCAGAGGTCTGCGGTGTCGCCATCGAACTGCCCGCCGACAAGCAGGCTGCTCTGAAGGCCGCCGGCGCCGAGGCTCAGGACATCACCCTGGGTATCCGCCCCGACCACATCTCCCTGTGCGAAGCCGGCGACAAGGCTGCCATCGCAGCTACCGTCGACGTCACCGAGCTGATGGGTTCCACCATCCACATGCACGTCAACGTCAACGGCAAGGATGCCATCATCATCCTGCCCACCATCGATCTGAGCTCCGAGCAGAAGAACGGCTTCAACTACGGCGCCAAGATCAACGTCACCTTCGGCGGCAATGTTGTTCATATGTTCAGCAAGGCTACCGAGAAGAACCTGATCTAAGATCATCCTCCAACCGCCCCACGGGAAACCGCGGGGCGGTTTTTCGCACCTTTGGGCCGTCCCCTGCGAACGAACCATCATGTTTGTCATTGCGAGGAGGAGGCCCAAAGGCCGACGACGCGGCAATCTCGTGGCAGTTGGTTCCGTGGGGGGGGGGTAACTCATAGCCATTCCCTTCGCGCTTTTCTTTTCGCTGCGGGCATGCTTACCTTAACGGCTAATGCGCGTAATATTTACATAACGCCGGATGCAGACGGAACAGGGGATGGCTCATCATGGGAAAGCCCCATGATGCTTACGAATTATCTGGTGGCGGCAAACTTAAAAAATGGCGATATAGTTCGCTTAAAATCGGGTCATTATACTGCAAAAATAGCACCGGTATCTTTTGGAAACATAACGCTTACGATTTCTGGAGGGTATGCGGGTACTGATGATGACAAACTTGATGAGAATTATCCGTATTCAGATATTGATTTTGCGAATTACAAAGATTCCAACACAACCGTTTATTCATTCTTTCTTTGCAAAGCGAAAGCAGGGTATTCTCTAACTTTGGAGCGTCTACAGTTGCGAGGTGCTCGAAGTGCTCCAATTTATAAACTAAACGCCGGAGCGTTGCATCTTTCCGATTGTCATATAATATCAAACGGATGGCGAAATTATACGAGCTCACACAGTAATGGCGGCAGAGGAATTCATGCTGAAAACGGTTCTTTAACTCTTAGCAAGTGCAAGATAGCGTATAACGGAATGTATTTTGGTTCAGGGAGTGTGACAGCATATAGTGATCATGGCTATGGACTTTATTTAAATGGTACGTCTACACGGTTGACAGATTGCACATTTATCGGGAATGGAGCAAAGATATCAGATGAGGCTCCTGTAGCAAGTCTTCGCGGCGGAGGCAGAGGAGTTGCTATTTATGCGACAGGAGCAAAGGTCAATGCCGAAAAGTGCGATTTTATCTGTAACCGCGGAGCGTTAGGCAGTTACTCTGGCACTGCTTCTAATCAGGCGGAAGGTGGCATTGTTGTCTTTGTCGGTAACTGCAACGGTTCAACCTTTACGAATTGTTCATGGGTAGCTAATCAGAATCTTCGCGATGTACAATACAATGGTAATACTTATTATGGAGGTGTGCTGACGCTTGATATGTCGAGTCGTGATTATACTGTATCTGTTGATAAGTGTACTTTCGCCTATAATATTACAGACTCCTCGAATGCCGCTGCCGGCATTGATGTGCGAAACGGAACTCTTAATCTTAGCAATTCGATATTTGCAGGCAATAAGGCTCGTGATGGCAATACCCTCGGCGTAGATCTCGTAGTGCGCACAAATGGTACCGCCAACGTAGAATACTGTCTTTTCTCATCGAAGGGTAATACGAATATAACTGTCGAGGAAATAGGTGAGGATAAAGGTATTTTATCGATGAAGGGAATTGTCGAGGGTGAGGCTGAACTTGCGACAGATAAGGCGACTGCAAGCGCTCTTGTGAAGACGCGCACAAAAAAGCCTTATCTTGTGTACGACCCCGAGAAGATCGATGAGGTTCTGGCATTTGATGTTCATGCCCGTTCAAAGGGCGGCCGTTGGACGGCTGACGGATTTCTAAAAGATAAAGTTCATTCTCCCTCTATTGACGCGGGCGATCCTGACGCGTCGTACGGCGGCGAACCGAAGCCTCACGGCAGACGTCTTAATCTCGGCCGATATGGTGGAACCGAAGAAGCGTCGCGCTCGCGTCCCACGGGATTACGCGTTATGATCAGATGAGAAAGGTAGTCGCTTAAAATGATCGGTTTTAAAAAGTTTCATAAAAGTATTTTTTCAATTTCAGCTTTTCTAATATCAAGCCTTTTGTTTCTGCCCTTGTGGGGCGCTGATGTCGTTTTGCCTGTAGACAAAAAGGCTTCGCTTTGCGAGTGGCAGCTTATTCCGTACGAGACGGTAGATGGGATGAAGGGCAGGTTCGCTCATGTCGTTTCAGCCGCCAAGGATGTCAGGCGGGTGGAAATTCCCCTTGGCGTTAAAGGGCGATATCGCATCTGGATCGGGGCTGTCGCGCATCGCTACGGTAAATATGTCATTTATCCGAAACTCGGCAGACATAAATACCCTGTTCGCATGTCCGTCGATTTCAATATAAGCGATGTTCCCGCTGAAAATCCGATGATCGGCGAACTTGAGTTCACCGTCGCGGATCTTGAAAAAGAGGACTCGCTTGTAATCCGCAGCTCCCCCGGCTCTCCCGGAGGTGTTGCGTATGTGAGGCTAGAAAAGGCCGACGGCGAGAAACTTTTTTCTCGTGCTAATGGGCAGGTGATGATCGCGACGAATGATTCCTATTCGCAATACAGTGACAGGGATGAGTATTTCGCGCTTTTCAATCATTTTGCAGATTCCCCCGTCGGGAAGATTTTCTTCTGCGTGGCGACGGGAGAAAATTCATTCCCGGTGAAAACGCAGACGGGAACGAATGTCAAGTTCAACGCTTGCGATCTTTATAAAAGCGAGAGTGTCGTTAAAATAGTCAAGTCGTGTGAACGTCTTGCCGACGCGAATCCGGATCTTCTCAAGGAGACGGTCGATTACGTTCATTCTCTGGGGATGGAGATTTACGCGTATTTCCGCCCTGGCGCCGCGGTCGACTTCCGTAAATTCTACAGTGAAGGCGCAGACGCCGAAAAAGCGAGCGGCAAATGCCTTTACAGGCCCGAGAACCGCTGCAGACTCTGGGACGGAACGATTGTGGGGCGCCCGAGTTATGCGCGAAAAGAGGTCAGAAGCTTCGTCGCGGCGTTTTGTTCTGAAATGATGGAAAAAGGTTTTGACGGCGTTAACTTCGCCTTTACGAGGGCACTGCCGACGATGCTTTTTGAAGATGCGTTCAAAGAGAGGTTTCGCGCGCGGTACAACGAGGAATTGAAGTCTCCTGACGATCCGAGAGTCATCGGTTTGAGATGCGAAATAACGAGTGAATTTTTAGGCGAGATAAAGAAAATTCTCGGTGAGAAGACCCTTTCTCTTACCGTTCTTGCGTCAGTCGACGTAAATCGCCGGTACGGCATAGATGTTGCGGGCCTGGCAAAAGCGGGAATCGTCGACGAGTTTATCGTTGACGGCGAAGACTTTACGATGCCTCGAAAAATCTCGGTCTCGAAGATTGATTTCGAATCTTTTCGCCGCGCTACCGCAGGAACGAAGGCCGTGGTAAGACCTCAATTTACAAGGTGGTGGAACGGGCTTTCGATGAAGAACTTTCATAAAACCGCCGAGTACGGTTTTTCTCCGGCATGTCTTTGGGATGCAGCTCACATGCCTTGGCAGGATTGGGAGCGTATTCGTCGTATAAACGGCAGCGATTTTTCTCAGGCGGAGCGATGGGCGAAAGAACATCCCGACTCTTCGCGCGTCAAACGCCTTAAAACGGTGAATAACTATGATGTATTGGAATACCCGTGGTGGCTCGCGTTTTAACGAATTTTTAAATGTTGTTGATCGAAACTGAAAGGATAAAAGAATGAAAAAGAATTGTTTGCTTGCGGCGCTTTTATTGAGCGCGCATATTCCGGTTTACGGAGCCGTCATCCACGTCTCTCCCCAAGGCGACGATGCCGGAGGAGACGGCAGCGCGGAGCGTCCGTACGCGTCGCTCGCAAAAGCCGTGGCGGCGGCGAGGAACGGGGCCGACAAGTCGAACGAAATCGTTCTCGCCGACGGCATGTACCGTTTCTGTGCGTCGGTTACGATAGATGCGAAGAGTCACGTTTCGTGCATTCGGGCGGCGAATCCCGGCAAAGCGGTTCTTTCGGGGGCGGCGGAGATTTCGGAATGGAAGGAAGACCCTAAGGACGGCAGATTCCTTATCGCCGACTTCCCTTTTGAAATTATCGCGAACGCAACGTATGCGCTTGTCATAAACGGCGTCGGCGCGAAAATGGCGCTTTATCCCGCCAAGGGAAAACGGGCGTTGCCGTATTTCGCGGACGCCGCTGACATCGCGAAGGACAACCGCACGGTCATCCGCTACAACAAAAAGGCGCTTCCGTCGGGAGATATGTTCAAAGATCTCGATCTTGCATCGGCGCGTCTTATCGTTCCGCAGGAGTGGGCGAAAAACCGCCCGTTTATCGCGACGAACGACTGGCAGAACGGAGTCTTTTATCTGAAGGGGCGCACGAATATGCCGCTTGGCAGATTTAATCAAGGCTATCGCATTTCAAATTCCATTCAGGGCATGACGGAGCCCGGAACGTGGATGTACGAGGGCGGCACGGCTAAGATCCGCTATTGGCCGAGAAAAGGCGAAACGCCCGAAAACCTGAAAGCGTCGATTTCGAGAGCCGTCCGCATCATCACGGTCTCAAAGGTGAAGAACCTTCGCATTTCCGGCCTCGTATTGGAAGGCTGCTCGGTGGTTCCCGGTTGCGGCGCTTACGGCAAGAAGGGTCCTGCCGCGGTAATCGGCGGGTGGAAACCGCAGGGGCTTATCGTTGAAAACTGCGAAATCCGCAACACCGCCGGATCGGGTATTCTGGTTACAAAGCCCGTAAATTCCGAAGTGCGCAACTGCAAGATATACGGAACCGGCGGTCACGGCGTCCATTACGCCGACGGCGGCAACGGAGGCGGCGTCTATAACTGCGAGATTTTCAATGTCGGCTCGTCGGGCGCATATCTGCAGCTGCAGTACGTTACGCTCAGAGACTGTCACATCCACCATACCGGCCGCAGCGCCGCCATTCTTTGGACGACGGGGGGGCAGGTGATCTCGAACGAATTCAGCCATACGATGCTTTCGAGCCGCGACGGGGGCGCCATCTACGGCGCGATGAATAATTCGCTTTTTGAAGGCAACTATTGTCATGACTGCGGCGATTGGCCGGGACTTTACAACGACGAAGGCGGCAAGGAGACCGTATATCGCGGCAATAAATTCGTAAACTGCTGGTGGCCCTTCCACATGCATCAGACGCGGGATATCGTCGTCACCAACAATACGATGGAGTGCGACAAACCCATGCGCTTTTCCTTCCAGGGTTCGGCGAACGCGGTTTTCCGCGACAATCTTATCCGCACATGCAAAGAGATCGTCGACGACAGGTATCTCGATTTCTGCAAGGTATGGGAGAATTACGTAGAGACGGGTTCTTCAAAGAAAGGTTGGGGCGCACGTAAACTGGTCCGACTCGAGAAAAAGGAAAAGCCCCTTAAGTCGCCGATCGCGGCATTTCCGACAAAAGGGTCCATCTTTCCGAAAGGCGGCGCTTTTACGCCTTCGATGTTCGCAACGCCGTGGAAGGCGTCGCGCGGGCTTGATCGGGACGATAAGGGGCGCGCATATACGGGCGTTCCCGGCTGCTGGCTCTATGCGGGGTATGATGCTGAAAATCTTTATATAAAGGCCAGTTACGAGTATAACAAATTCACAGTCTATCCCGGCTGCACGACGATCGGCAGCGGCAACTGGGGCGAATGGGACGGCGTTAAGCTTTTCTTCAAGGATCTGGAGATTACCGTATTTTTAGACGGCACCATCCTTTCGTCCGATCCGTCGTTTAAGTTCGACGCGATGAATTCGTCGGTTAAGAGGCACGGCGGGTGCGGCGCTAAAGGGTATACCGCCATTCTCGCGATTCCGCTCAAACGCTTCGGGCTTGACGGGATGACGGTTGAATCTCTTGTCGGTAAAACGATAAATTTCGATGCGGAATTCTACAATGCACAATATAAAGAGACGCGTTATTATGAAGGCCCGTCGAAGGGAGATGGACTTGCTGGTGTCATCCGCCTTGGCGCGCCGGCGCCGGATAAGAAGTAAAAATCGGGAGTTTCATTTATGCGCAATATTGTCATTTTTTCTTTTGCGGCCTTTGTCACCGCGGCCTCATTTGCTGCAGGTGACTGCAAGGTGGATGCGGAAGGTTATACGCCGATATTCGACGGCAAGACGCTTAAGGGCTGGTCCGTCAAAGGCGGCGAGAACCGTTTTGCGGTCGAGGACGGCTGCATTGTCGGCAGAGGCGTTCCGAGCAAGATCGGGATAAACACTTTTCTCGTCACTGAAAAGAATTACGGCGATTTTGACCTGAAGGTCGATTTCAAGATTTTCAACGGCAATTCCGGCGTCCAATTCCGTTCGACCGATAAGTTGTCGCGTTTTCCGCCGCGTCGCCTCGTGTACGGCTATCAGGCCGAGATTACACCGAACGGCGCCTCGACGGGGCGTATCTACGACGAGGAAAGACGCGGCTACGTAAACGGGAAGATTTGGCTCGATACCGATCTTACGCCCAAGGCGCGTCTCGACGCGGCAAAGGCGTCCTTTAATAAGGAGGGTTGGAACGAGATGCGCGTCGTCTGCCGCGGCACGAAGATAAAGACGTATCTTAACGGAAATCCCGTCGTCGACATGGATGACGATCTTGACAAGAGCGGCTTTATCGGTCTTCAGGTCCATTTCCAGAAATGCCCGAAAGAAGGCGAAAAATTCGTTCCCGGCGTTGTGATGTTCAAGAATGTGCGCATTAAGGAACTTTAAGATTTCCGTTCATGGATAAAAAAAAGGGGTTAACAGATGAAACTCAACAGAAGAAGCTTTTTGTTCGGTTCCGCGGCGGCGACCGTGCTTTCGGGCTGCGCCACGGGCAAGGTGCCTTCGCGCCCGCGCGCGGAGGGCGAGAAACTCAACGTGGCTCTCATAGGATACGGCATGCAGATGTGGACGGCGCTTCTGCCGCAGTTCGTCGGCGCGAAGAAGGGCTGGGGCTCCGAAAAGTCATGCTACAACATGCCCGATCTCTGCCGCGTGACCCTCGTGTGCGACTGCGACAGGGTGCGCGCGAAAACGGGCGCCGCGCATGTCGACAGGGAGTACGCCAAAAATTCCGTAAAGCAGCCCGCGTGCCACCACTGCACCGATTTCCGCGAGGTGATCGCAGATCCGTCGATCGATCTCGTCGTCATCGCGACGCCGGACCATTGGCATACGTACATCGCGGTCGAAGCGATGAAAAGCGGAAAGGACGTCTATTGCGAGAAGCCCCTCACCTATAACGTCGACGAATCGCGCAAGATCATCGCGGCCCAGAAGAAGTACGGCCGAATCTTCCAGTGCGGTTCCATGCAGCGCAGCTGGGATGTTTTCAGAACGGCCGCCATGGTCGTAAGAAACGGCTTTATCGGCGATGTTCTTTATGTCGACGCCAACTACGGCATCGCCGGAAAGAAACTCGGCGGACCTTCGCATCCGTTCAGGTTTTTCGAGGATCCCGAGAAGGCGGCCGAGGAAAGCCGTCCCAATCCCAATATCGACTGGGACATGTGGCTCGGTCCGTCGAAATATAGACCCTATTCCAACAGGCTCGCTCCCGCCGATTACAAGAACGCGAAGGTTCCCGGCGTTCACAGCTGGTATCCGATGTTCTGGCGCTTCGACGATGAAACGGGTCTCGGATACAACGGCGACTGGGGCGCTCACCATCTCGACATCGCGCAGTGGGGGCTTGATCTCGACAAGTCCGGGCCTTATCGCGTCATCTGTTCGACCGAACCTCATTCCGCGAATCTCTATCACGGCGGTCGCCGTCAATACGGCATGAAGATGCTCTTCAAAAAGCCTTACGGCGATGTTGAGCTGTATCATGGTCCGTTTGGCGTTTGGGGAACCGTTTTTTACGGCACGAACGGCGTCGTTGCCGTTAACCGCGGTAAAATCGCGGTGTGGGAAGGAGCGGCGGTTAAGCCTACGCCGGCAGTCCGCGAG
>JAFXEU010000044.1 GCA_017520845.1 Kiritimatiellia bacterium
GAACGGCAGCTGACGCGGAACAAGCCGCTCAACGCCGTTAGTAGCGATGAGAATATCGCCGCTTCTTCGGAGCTCAATTCGCCCGTTTACAACACTGTTCGTTTCGCGATTCACAAGACCATTATACCACGAATAGACATATTTTGCCTCATTAGTTTCTGACGCGGCAAAATACTCGCAGCTGAACTGCGAAACGCCGCGCCCTATCGCTACTTTTTCGCCTAACTCAGCGAGAACTGCGTCCTTACGATGCGTCGACCAGATTTCACCCCACGCAAGAACCTCAACGCCTTTAAGATGATTAGTCCCGAACGGGAAAACGAAATCGTTTTCAAACCTGCACCAGAACGAATCTTCCCAAACACCGGTAGCGTTCCAGGCGTTAATATACATCTCGGTTTGATTGATGAATTCTGTAGTCGATACGCTCGGCCTCGCGGCAAACATCATCGTCGCCGCGGCGTTAGTCGTATTATTCGTCTTTAAGCTTCCATGCAAATAAAACGATACTCCGCAAATTAAGAAAAGCGCCTTAACAACCGTCGGCACCGCGCCGAATGCAGCCGATATCCGCTTAAGCTCGCGCTTCATAGCACCAAAGAGCGCGACAACAAGAAGCGCCGCGACACACCCCAACCCAATCGTCAATAACACCGTCTCGCTCATCATACAATCACCTCACAATAACGCGAAACGGAAAATTGAACCAAAAACAAAGTTTTCGCTCATCGCTCCAACCGCAAAAACCTCATTCGTCGAAGCCTCGCTGTCTGCATATCCCTCACCTATCGGACGCGGCAAAACATTCTTCGCCGCATACTCCGAAGAAGCTAAAAAAGCGATTGCTATGACAAGGAATTTCATTACTGTATACCATATTTCACTCTTGAAAAATCTACATTAAACTTTCAATTAACTTAAACTATCTCTCGCTCTAACGCCGCGGGATCGTACTTTTCGCCACTAAATTCATTATATATCGCTCCCCATTCCAAGCCCTTCATTTCCTTGCGATATTTTGGGAAGAGCGCCTGAACCCAATCAATTACGCCCTTAAAATACAACCACTCCTCCATTGCTGATGGCTCATGCTGTTTAATGAGTCTTAAAATCCGAACGGAAGGCCGATCTTGAACCAGACAAGCAGCAGAGCCGTGGCGACGCACAGGAAAACACCGGCGTAGGGCGTCATCATGAGCGCGAGGTCGCCGATGGTGAACTGCGGTCTGTAACGGCGGCAGTAAAGCAAGATGATGCCGGCATACGTCATCACCGGCGTGATGATGTTGGTGCACGGGTCCGCCGTTCTGTACGCGGCGCAGACGACTTCAGGCGTCAGCGACGGATTGACATGGTACAGCATCGGAATGAAGATCGGTCCGAGCATCAGCCACTTCGCCGAAAGGCTCGCCACGAACAGGTTGACGAACGATCCCATCAGGATGAACGCCACAAGGAGAAGAACCGGTGAAGACTCGAGCTTCAGCGCAAGAATCGCGCGAACCCCACCATAGGTGATATACGCCCCGACGCCGGAATAGGTGAGCATCGCGAGGAAATTGAAGCAGAAAAACGTGAGAACGAACATATACCCGAGATCCTTCACCTGCTTCGTCATCGCCGCGACGACATCCTGCGCCGCTCGGTATTTGCCGCGCTTGACGCCATAGAAAAGCCCCGCCATGAAAAACGCGAACGAGACGAAAAGGATCACATTCCTGGCGAAGTGTCCCTTCAGCGGACCGAGCGCCAGCGGCAAAATGACGCAAGCGGCCGCGACGAGACCTAACGCCGCCCACTTGAGATCGCGCACCTCTTCACGCGAGACGGCAAACTTCTCCCCCGCCATTTCCTCCGGCACCTTCCACGACAGTTTCTCGAGTTTCGGCGCGATGAATCTGTTCGTAATCCAGCCTCCGAGGAACGTGAACACGAACACCAGCGAGCAGGTGTAGAAATAATCCATCGTCGCCTCGTTGAGCGGCGCCCCGAGACGCGACACCCACGGAACGCCCTGCGACAGAGCGAAATCCTTCGTGGGAAGACCGATGAGCAGATCCGTAGTCGTAGCCGGGATGATGTTCGCGCCAAAGCCCGCGCTCACGCCCGCAAACGAGGCCGCGACGCCGATCAGCGGATTGCGGCCCATGGCGCAGTAGAGAGCCGCCGCAAGCGGGATGAGAACGACATATCCCGCATCGGCGGCGACATTCGAAAGAATACCCGCGAACACGATGATGTACGGCAACACCCGCTCGTTCACCTTGCTTCCGGCCAGCTTGAGCAGCACCGAGAAAAGCCCGCTTCCCTCGGCCGTGCCGATGCCGAGCATCGCGACGACGAGAATGCCGATCAGCCCGTGCGCATACGCGATATAGTTGCCGACAATGGCGTTATCGAAAATCCACTGAAGGTTGGCCGCCTTCGACATATCCAGCACGGTGTGTTTGATTTCGGTCGCCGCCCCGGTCGCCGGATCGACACCCGGCAGGGCGAATGTCGTTCCGCCGATGAACATCGTCGCGATAAACAATCCCGCGAACATCAAAATAAACAACACCACCGGGTCCGGCACCTTCGCCGCAAACCGCTCAAGCCATGTCTTCTTCTCTTCCATATCCAACTTTTTTCCCGTCTTTCGGATTTTCACAAACTCACTTCATGATAGCGTCCACGACACCATTATAAGATTCAAGCACGACCGCGCCCTTCACCGTTTTCGCCGCGCTGCGTTCGGCGGGCGTATCCGCAACGACGACCACTCTGCCGCCGCGCGAAATGAAACGTTCAAGTCTGGAGACTTCTTTTTTCTTCACCTCTCCCGTCAGGACATAGACATCCGTATGCGCCATGCCTTCCAAGCCTTTGCCGGAGCAGACATGGATACGACGGTCGAGCAGGAGCGTATCGAAAAGATACTGGACCGACGCTTTGTCGGACGAGCGGTATCTGACGGACACGGCCCCGCGAACCCTATTGAGCGTCGGCGCGGCGGAAGGCTCCACACCCGTCAGAAACTTCATCCCGGCGCGGACGATATCGAACGTACTTTCCTCTTTCTCTGGATGCGGACATGAAACGAACAACTTGCCTTTACCGACGCGTCCTCCGAGAAAAGCGCCCTTATCAACCATCTCCTCCACGAACTCCGGTTGCTTGGTGTTGATGAGACGCCCTGCGTATTTCGCCAAAACCTTGACATCGGTATCCGCGACGCTTTCGCCGGGCACCGCCGCCGGACCGCCGAAATAAATGACGGTGCGCGTTTTATTCGTCATGCCAAGCGCGGCCATGCCGTCATCGGTCAACTCGACTTTTATCGGAGCGTCACCGCGGTAGTGCGACGGGTCGTCCCCCTTGAACGGGATGAGCCCGAGACGCGGATATCCCTCGCGAGACTGCTGCATGGTCAGAAACGCGCCGGCGCAAACGCCGTAGTACTTCCCTCCTCCGCGAACGAAACGCTTCAACGCCTCAACGCCCTTTTCACCCAACGCCTTATACTGTTTCGTGCAACCGCCGCCGGGCTGGATCACGAGATCAAGCCCGTCAAGAGCCCCCCTTGCATAATCTTCCGGCGCCAGCACTTTCAATTCATATTCGGGCGAGAGCGCGAGCTGACGCGCAATCGGGATATTGGAATTGTTTTCATTCTGGAAAATTCCGGCTCGGATGGGTTTTTGAACCTTCTTCAGCTTAAGAGGCCTGGACGCCTCCGGAGAAACGGGCTTCGCCGCAAAAGCGCGAAGCGCCGCCAGCGCCGCGTCCGCGTCCGCAACACACATGACGCCGCTCTCGTATTCCTTCGCCGCTTCCGCCGCGCTTCCCCACGCGTAAACGCGTCCGCCGCGGGCGAGAAACTCCTTGGTGTATCCGGCGTTCGCCGCGTAAAGGCCCGTCTCGGGCTTCGCCGACTTCGTTCCGTCCGGCGCCAGCACGGCATCGACGCGGCGGAGATCGCCGGCGGCAACCTGCGCCTTGTTGAGCGGGATAACGTCAAACTCCTCTTCGGTCACGAGCTTCTGGACGAGCTTCGCCGTTTCGACACCGAACGAATCGTCGCACATGAAACCGACGACGAGCTGTCCGCGCTTCCGCTGCGGATAGTCCCACTCCAGCTCACGCCCCGTCAGGAAACGGAACGCGCCCTTGAGGATGTAATGGTCGTCTTCATCGCTTTCCGGATGGACGGCGGTGACGAAAAGACGCCCTTTGCCGTAGGTGCCCGCGATGGCCGCCGCCTGCCCCGCCATCGAAGGACGCTCCTTGCCGCCCTTCGCGTTGATGTCGCTGTTGTACGTCGCGACGACTTCAACATCGGCGTCCTTCACGGGAAGCGACGGAAGCGGAACGGGACCTTCCGCATAACGGACGCTCTGAGTCCCCTGCCGGATTCCCGCAAGCTCGTTTGCGCGGCGGTTGAACATAATCGACATCTCTGCCTTGCCGCCGCCGGGACCGAACCTGAACGGAATCATGCCCAACATGTCGGGGTGTCCCTTCGACGACTCCATAAGTAGACAGCAACCGGCGCACGTGCCGACATACCCGCCGCCGCTGCGGACAAACGCCTTGACCTTCTCACGGCCATCGGGTCCAAGCGTCTTGGATTCGGCGACCGACGAGCCGCCCGGCATGACGAGAACATCCATCGAATTGAGCGCGCCCGCTCTCACGGCTTCTCCGTCGATCGGCGTCGCAACGACATTCTTCGCGCGGGCGGTGATCGTGAGCCATCGGAACGCACCGATGTTCCGCGCACCGCTGCCCACAAACACCGCAACCTTTAGCGGCTCTGCGTCCGCACTTCCTGACGATACCCCGCTCTCCGGCGCCAAACATCCCGACGCGGCCACGAAAGCCGCCACGCAGGCGATTTTAACAATGTTAATGTTCATTTTCATCCTTTCAATCAATGGTGCTTTTATTAAATTCTACCGTCCGAGAAGCGCGACCACACGTCAGAAGCCGTCCTTTACAAGTACGGCAAGTCCGCCTTCCGAGGTTTCGCGGTAGAGCGACGGCAGATCGTGTCCCGTGCGCAGCATGGTGGCGACGACATCGTCGAACGAAACGCGGTGCCGGCCGTCGGAGAGAATCGCCATCTCCGCCGCGACGAGCGCGCGGGTTGCGGCGATGGCGTTGCGTTCAATGCAGGGAATCTGCACCAGCCCCTTGACCGGATCGCACGTCAATCCCAGAAAATGCTCAAGACCGATTTCCGCCGCGGTCTCGCACTGCGGGACGGTTCCGCCGTAGAGATACGTGGCGGCGGCGGCGGCCATGGCACACGCCACGCCGATCTCCCCCTGACAACCGACCTCCGCGCCGGAGATCGAGCCGTTGCGCTTGACCACGTTGCCGACGAGCCCGGCGGTTTCCAACGCATGCACCTGCTCGCGGACATCGCAGCCGAGCGTCTCGGAAAGATACCTGAGAACGGCCGGCAGTACGCCTGCGCTTCCGCATGTCGGCGCCGTCACAACCGTGCCGAGCGAGGCATTCTCTTCGCTGACGGCGGTGGCATACGCCGAAACAAGCCCGGTCCGGCGGAACTCGCTCTGAAGGAAACGCGCCTTCCGGTAGATGGAGCGGGCACGGCGCTGGAGACGGAGCCCGCCCGGGATGACACCGTCGTGCTTCAGCCCGGCGTCGATGGAGGCGTTCATGACCTTAAGCACTTCTTCCATGTAGTCGGCGATCCCGTCGCCTTCCGCCTCTTCCACAAGTTGCCACATGGGTAAGCCCGTCGTCTCGCATTTGGCAAGAATATCCGCCATGCCGGTGTAGGGATAGACGTCGCTTGCCATTCTGCGCCCGCCCATCTCGCGCAAAGCTCCTCCGCCGACGGAGAATACGATCCATTCATCCGCACCATCGGCGGTGAATTTTATGCCGTTGGGATGGTCCCCGATCGTCTCGCTTCCGTTCCAGTGAATGGTTGTGCGCGCCTCTCCCAAAACCTGCGCCAACGCACGGTCGGTAAAATGTCCGATCCCCGTCGCCGCAAGCGAGCCGTACAGCGTCACCTCGAACGCTTTCGCGTCCGGATGCCGGGCGAGGTAGAGTTCGGCGGCTTTCGCCGGTCCCATCGTATGGCTGGACGAAGGCCCTAGACCAATCCGGTAAAGTTCGCGCAATGATTCCATAAATCTCCTGATATTCCGCCATTACTTCAGAAGCGCGTGCGAAACCTCGTTGTAGGATTTCACCGCGATCACGCCCGGCAGAGACTTGGCGGCCTCCCGCTTTTTGGGCGTATCGCACACCGCGACGACCCGTCCGCCGCGCGCAATGAACGGCGTGAGCTTCTTCACCGCCTTTTCCGAAACGGCACTCGTCAAGACAACGGCATCGGCGTGAGGAAGTTCGACGAACGGCGGCTTCACCGGCCACACGTGGAAGCGGCTGTCGCGGTAAAGGGTTCCGAAGAGGTAGTCGGCGGCTTTCTTGTCGGAGAACTGATATCTCACGGAAAGCGCGCCGCGCGGCCGTTCAAGATGCACCGTCGTGGGCGCAACACCGGTCAGGTATTTAAGGCCTCTACGGACAAGCTCCATCGTCTGTTCCTGCTTCTCGGGATGCGGGCAGGAGAGAAACACCTTGCCCTTGCCGACGCGGCCGCCGAGAATCGCCCCCTTCCCCGCCAGTTCCGCGACAGGCTTCGGCTGCCGTGTGTTGACGAGCCGGCTTTCGTATCTGGCGAGAACCTTCACATCCGTGTCCGCGATGGGATCGCCGGGAATGGCAGCAGGTCCTCCAAAGTAGATGACTGTGTGTGTCGTGTTCGTCGTTTCAAGCGCCGTGACGCCGTCGTCTGTGAGCGCAATCTTTACCGGCGCGTCGCCGCGGTAGTAGGCGGGATCGTCATCCTTGAAAGGAACCATATCAAGACGCGAAAAGCCCTCTATCGACTGCTGCATCGCGAGAAACGCACCCGCGCAGACGCCATAGTACTTTCCACCCTCACGGACAAAACGTTTAAGCGCCGCCGCGCCATCGTCGCCGATTGACTTGTACTGCCGCGTGGCGCCGCCGCCGGGCATAATCACAAGGTCAAGACCTTCAAGCGCGCCCTTGACATATTCCTCCGGCGCGATGAACGTCAACTCGTATTCAGGAGAAAAGTCGAGCAATCGAGCGATCGGGAGACACGAGTTCACCGGATTCTGCAACACTCCGGCGCGGATGGGCTTTGCGACTTTCGCCGGGAAGACCTGCGGCGGCGGAATCGGTTCCGCCGCGAACGCCCTCATCGCCGCAAGCGCCGCATCCGAATCGGCGACACACGTAACGCCGCTTTCCGACCGTTTCGCCGTCCTGGCTGCGCGGCCCCATGCAAAAATACGTCCGCCGCGCGCGAGAAACGCCTTCGTTCGCTCGGCGTTTTCACCGTACAGACCCGCCCCGACATTCTCCGCGCCCTCGCCGTCCGGCACGAGAACGGCATCTAAATTATGAAGCATCCCATCGGAAACAAGCGCCTTGTTGAGCGGAATAACATCGAACTCCTCATCCGTCACGAGTTTCTGGGCGAGCCGCGCCGTTTGAACGCCAAAGGAATCGTCGCACATAAATCCGACGACGAGCTGACCGCGCTTTCTCTGAGAATAATCCCAATCCACCTCGCGCCCCGTCACGTAACGGAACGCACCCTTGATGCACTCATAATCGTTGGCGTCGTTTTCCGGATGGCAGGTAAAGGCGAACAACTTCCCCTTGCCGCATTCAGCCGCGACCACGGCCGGGTGCCCCGCCTTGGAGGGGTACGGGGCAGACTTCGGGTTGTAGTCGCTATGATACGTCGCCAGAACCTCCGCACGCGTCCCCTCGACCTCGCGCGCCGTGCGGACAGGAACTGGACCGCGGCTATACAGGATTCTGTAGATTCCCTTCTTTATCCCGGCAAGTTTCTCAGCCTTTTCGTTGAACGCGAAATTGAGTTCCGCACGGCCGTTGCCGCCGGATGGCGTATCGACAAACGGAATCAGTCCGAGATAGTCCTTCCTGACACCGGTTTTTGACGGCTGCGACACAAGATAGAAGCCCGCGCAACTTCCGATGTAGCCGCCTCCACCGCGCACGAAAGATTTTACACGCTCACGACCCTCCTGACCGAGCGACTTCGCCTCCTGATGCGCTCTTCCGCCCGGCATGACAAGGACATCCGCAGAATCAAGCGCACCCGATCTCACCGCCTCTCCGTCGACGGGCGTTGCGACGACATTCTTCGCGCGGGCGGTGATTTCAAGCCAGCGGAACGCGCCAATGTTCCGCGCACCGCTGCCCACGAACACCGCCACCTTAAGCGGCTTTTCGTCCGCTCCTTTGGATGATGCTCCGCTCTCCGGCGCCAAGCATCCCGACACGGTCACGAGAGCCGCCAGGCAGACAATTTTAACAATGTTCATCTTCTTCCTTTTCAACCAATGTCTGCCTCTATCGTCACCTGACGATTATCTTCGTGCCCTGCGGCTTGACGTCAAGGACGATGTTACCGTCTTCGTTGACAGAAAGGTCGCGCACCCAATCCGGCGCACCATCGGCGAGCGTGACGGAAACACCATCGAATCCGCCGCATGTCGTAAGGACCTTCACGCCCCCTGTCGGTCTGACATCGCCCGGAATCTTCACCGTCACCGCGCCATTCGCCGTTAGCGTCTTGCCGTCGGCAATGGCGATCTGCGGGGCAACTGCGCGGTTCGTGAACTTGAATATGACGGTTGAATTCTTTTTTAGATCCAGCCCGCCGAACGTGTTGACGCCCGAAGCGATCTCAAGCGTCGCGCCGGAATCGACAGTCACACTGCCGGAAGTCAACACCTTGCCTTCATTGATAGCTAAGGTTGCAGTATCCTTCACTTCCACAGGACCATCTAACATATTGACGCCGTTAACAACAAAACGCCCATTACCCTCGATGTAAAGTTCCGGGTCTGATCCAGAGTAGAGAACAGCATCCGCCGTTACGGTACGGGCAATACCTTTTTCGTCCTGTGTTCCAATATGCGTCGGTCTATTAATGCAGAAATCCCTTTCTGTGCCGGGCTTGGTGCCGATCGTAAAATCGGAATACCACGGGCGGATGAATGTTTTGTCATTCGCCTGATTGTCCCTGCCGCAGATATAGCGCGTGTCCGCATTAGCATTCTCGGCGAATCCTATGCCGCCTGCTCCAATAAAGAGAATCTTGTCGTAGTAATAGGATCCACTGTTAGCAAAGAAGAACCTCTTAGCACTTCCATTATCACCGAGTGTCAACCTCTCAAATTTGAACGCACCGTCACTGCCCCTGTAGGCAAGATGCCTGTCAGCACCCGGCAGCGTCACAGCAAGTTCCTCCGTGACGACATACTCGCCGAGGTTCCAGCAGCAGATTCTAGCCGAAGTCCTTACGACGGCAGCCGTAAACGCTCCGCCGACAACATCGCTGTGTTCGCCAATCGCGAGCTCGCTCGTGTCGCTCGCAAACGGTAATGAGATTGAAGAGCCTTCTGGGATTCCCCAGCGGTCGTTGTTTCCCTGGGTATTTGCAATCCAGTCTTCGGCCTCCGTAAGAGTGTATGCACCGTTGAGGTAGCGGGCAGAATCTTCCGCGAAATCCGTCCCCGTGACGCCGCCCGAGAAACAGACGCTCGACTGCTCGCGCGTCGACCAGTCCACCGCGTTCTGGACGACAAGTATTTTGTCTGCAAACCGGACGGGGGCGGTGAACGTCTGCACGGCATCGGAAAGGTTTGTAATCGCGGAAATGCCGGTAATCGCATCGCCTTCAATTACAAGTGCGGCGCAACCTTCCGGGAAGAGAATGGCGTCGGGGGCGAATGTCGCGCCCACGGTCAGCGTTCCCGGCATGCCGATGTTGATGATTGCCGTTCCGCTCGCCGGCACTGCGCGTCCATACCAGTTGTCGGGATTTGAGAGATCCCCGTCTCCTGCGTCGCCTGTCCAAGTGTTAGAGTCGATCATGCCGACCGTTAGGAGAAGCGTGTCATCTTCGACGCTCCACTTGCATTCCATGCCGTTCGATGACGGAACGAATTTCAGACCATCCTCTGGAGTAATTCCCGTCATCGCGCAAATGGCATACTGGCCTGCACCGAACTCACCGCCGTTAAACATAAGATCGACTGTGCCGTTTTCAGGGAGATCGAGCGTTGACACTGCAATCGGCGCGACGCCAACGACATACGCGGCAAGGTCGAGCGTGGAGCCTCCCGCCAGCGTCAGCGAACCGAACGTCGCAGTATCCGTTCCCGGCACGCTCAATGTGACACCGCTCTCTATGATTGCCGGACACAACATGGATACGCCGGCGGAAAGTCTTGTCGTGCCCGCGCCAATGAAGGTAAGCGCACCCGTGCCCGCGATGTCCGCCGCCACGGTGACCGCGAAACCGCCGTTGTCGAGCCTTCCGCCGTTCGCGCCCACGCTCACGGAGCAGGCGCCGTTCGTCTCGACGAGCGTCCCGTCCGCACCGGCGGCAAGCGTGCCTCCATCGAGGACGACATTGTAATTGCGGAAGTCGCATCCATCCCCGCCGTTCAGCAGCGTAGCGCCGGTGCGGACGGTTATGGAGCTTCCAAGCGCGCCGAACGCTCGATTGACGGCTTCGCCCGTTTCGGTGCCCTCGGTCGTAGAGAGCGTTCCGGCGGCGACTATGGTCCCGCTGTCGTAGGTTAGCGCATTGCGCTGCGAAACGAACGCCCCCGCACCTTCCTTCACCAGTTTGAGGGGTCCCGTCATGTTCACGTCAACGTTGGTTGCCGTCTCGCCTTCCGGCACATTCACGTGCAGTTCGCCGCCACCGACCGAATCGGTGACCGTCCGCGCCGATGGCCGGTACGTCAGACTTATGTTGTCGAACGTAGAGCCATTCTGGCTGGTGATCTCGAACTTGATTGTGTGTGTTCCGGCGGCAAGCGCGAAGGTTGTGGAATAGCTCTTCTTGCCATATCCTGTCCCGTTTGTCCACTCATAAACTTGCGAATCGTCAATTTGGACATTCCCGTTGCTGGTTCTATATGTGTTCTTGCTGGTATTTAGACTGATTCGGTCGAACGAGAGCGAAAGGACGGCATCTTCGGGAAGAGTGAAAGTTTGCGCGATCCACCGATTTCCAACGACATAGCATCCATTGTCCAACTTATTGTTGTTGTATGTTCTGGTCGTATCGTTGCTAGTGACATAAACATAGCCGGAGCTTCCTGTCCAAGAAGTGGGAAGCATTTTCTCGGAGGTCTTACCATCCGTCAAACGATCCGTCTCGAAATCGCCGTTGACGATCAAATCTGTCAACGCGGGCGTTGCGCCGTCAAAAAATGTCTTCGGTACCGTAAGCGAGTGGCCGGCAAGGTCGATTGGGCCGGACATTGCTGCGAAATTTGCGTCCGCCCAGCCATTTGCCGGGACATCGGCGGCGAGCGTGATGGCGGCATCCGCCGCGGGGACGCCGGCAACCTGTTCGTCCGACTCATTGAAACATGTCCAGTTGCCGGAATCCTGGAACAGGCCGTTGCCGGCCTCGCCCGTCCAAGTGGCTCTGTTCGACGCCCGCGCCGAAAGTACCGCACCTGTCGCGACCGTCAGGAAAATCGCGGCAAGGAGATAACTTAATGTTTTACCCCTCTGCGGAGAATAGGCGATAGTTTCCATGTTCATCTCAATATCCCTTTCCCTTTTTGATTAGAATAGCCGTTTCCCGTAAACGAGAACCTTGTTGAGCTTAAGCGGCTTCTTTTCGCCGCCCATGCGACCGACCTTCACAAACTTCGCCACGGGCGATTTCGCGCCGAGGTCAATCCGCCAGAGAGATTCGCTTCCGCCATTTGACGAAACCTCCTGCCAGTCCTTGCCGTCCTGCGACACCCATGCCGCAAGTCCGCGCGCATCCCCGACGACCGTCACGCCCGAGACGGAGACATCCCCTGCAAGTTCGACGACGACCCAGGGAGACGTTTCATTCTTCGTGGCGAAAAGCCCAGGGCGTTTCGGATCGTAGGGCGTTGCATCCGAGACGCGGGCGTGGTCTTCCGGCGTGTCGCCGCGTCCGCGGGACGAAATCTTAACAAGTGCGTCCGCCGACGCGAGGGGCTGCCCGTAGTCGTTCGCCGGCACCTGCGCCGCCGCGTGCGGCGGATCGTCCTCATTGCGGAATGACGCTAACATCCTGAACAACGCACGATCCTCGCGAAATCCCTTGATTGAGGAAATCGCGCGCCAGTCAAGCTTGCCTGCGGCATCCCCTCCGTTCCCGGCTTTGGCGGAAGCAAGGGCGAAGAATCTGCCGATTTTCGCCTTGTCTTCCGCCCATCGTCCGAGCGCGTAGGCGAACATCTGCGCACTATAATCCGGTCCCTCTTTGTTGGCATCTAGCGCGACGGAGAGAATTTTCATCGTCAGCTCATCGTTCTTCTTAAAGCGCTTGAGAAAGCGCGCGAGCGCATCGCGCCGGTAGTTCATCTCTTCTGCGATGCGCGTCTTCGGCTGGGGGAGCGACATAAAGACACGCGCCGTCTCCTTGGCGAGCGACGTCTCATCCAGCCCCTTCGCCGCCATCGACTCGATCGCCTCCCACGCAAAATCCCACGAAACGAGACGCCCGTCCGGCTGAGTAGCGAAAAGCTCATCGAGATATTTGCGCCACTCGTCAATATCAGCTCCTTTTTCTTTAAGCGAATCGGTGTAGGCGCGCCAAGCCGTGTAGTTGTAGGGGCAGCGCATCGCCGCCTCGCGAATGCGCCCTGCGAAGAGCAGCAGTTCCGATTCGTCGTGCGCCGTCCTGTCGGCAAACGCGCGTTCCACGGACTGGATGTACTGGAAGCCCTTCCCCCACAGCTTGAACACACCCTGAGTGTACGGACGGATTCCGTTGATGATTTTCCAGTTGTCGCCGTTCTCATTGAGAAGCCACGCGCAATGCCCGGGCTGACCGGCGCGCTCGCACATAATCCCGTGCGCATTCGCGCAAAGAGCCGCCCACATCGCCTGCTCGGTGCACACGCCGCCGACGCGCGAGCGCAGATACTGGCGCGGCCAGCCGGAGGCGAGCCACGGACGCAGAAACTCGTCGTTCTTCGCCCACTTGCTGACGCCAAAGCAGTTTCTCTTTCTGTACGGTACGCCCTGAAGACCGACATTCCGTCTGAAGCGCGCCGGGTAGCGCCGCGTCGTATTGAGATAAAGAATGTCGGCGGGATCGACCGGACGCCGAACGATGAAACGCCACTGGCGGCAGTCGCGCTCTTTCGCACTCTCCACGAACCTGCCGAGGGTTCCGAGCCGCCGGAAAGCCGCCCAGTGCCGCACCGTTTCCTTCATGTCGTCGCCCTTCATCGCGTTTATCGCGACGGCAACGGTGGCGCAGCGTCCCATACGCGTCTTGGACCAACCCTCCTTCTTGTCGTTGAGAAGAAGCGTCATAAGAGTTTCAAGGGCGAGAGGTCCGTCGAAAAGAGGTCCCGAAAGAAGAAAATCTTCCAGCATCGCATCATCGTTCCAAAGGCGATTGAATAACACTTCGCCGCCTTCCGCCGACAACACCTCTTTTATTTTCTTCTCGGTGCAGATTTCGATGAGCCGATTTTTCAAAATCGCGCGGCGCACAGGTGAACCGGGCTTGAGATCCTTAAGGGTGAATTGTTTCGGACAGCCGACTTTGTGAGCACCTTTCCCCGTTCCCCCTTTCCCGTTTCCTGTCTTCAAGCGTTCAGGCTCCAAATTCACGACCCCGTCCGCGAGCGAGCCGAGCCCGCGCAACGGATCTTTCGGCGGCTCGGCGACATTTTCGCCCATGTCCTTCAGGAATGTGTACGCGGCCCACCCCCAGAAACTCGTGGGGCAGGCGTCGTACACCGCGCGCAGACACTCGACGGCGCGCGGCCTGTTGTTTTCAAGATCTTTCCTGATGAGGGCGAATTCCGCCATATCGACCGACTGCAGTTCCTCAAGAGTGCGCCCTTGCGCCGGACGCGCTCGGAGTTTGCCGACGAAGGCGCGCCCCTCTTCCATCTTTCCGTCGCGCGCAAAGAACGCCGCGCTCCGCACGTCGCTAAAACCGTCGGCGCCGCGCGCGAGGAGCGGCACATCCTCGCTGCATGGAGCGTTTGCGGCAAGAAGCGCGGCGGCACATGCAACTGCAACTCGACAAAAATACATATTACAAGACCTGTTCGCTGTAAAATTCACTCTTTTAACAATTGCAAATACCTCTTCCGTGCCATCCCTCAGATCAAGCCACATGGCTTGAAACAATCTGCAGACCGCCCCGCACACAAGAGTGGTCATTAGGATATCAAATCCATCACCAAAAGGCAAGCGCTTTCGTCCGCACACCCTTATCCCACTTTTCTGGGGTGGTTTATCCCAGTTTTCAAAAAAGCCCAATAAAACCCTATGAAAATTTATTTTCACACCCCTTCTTTTTCGTCAAAGAAAGGCCGCAAAATCGATGTCGACCCGGCTTTTCCGCCGGAAATCCGCGGCGTATCCGATGCGGATTTAGCGAGCACCAGCGCCGAATCGACCCCGGCTCGAAGGCCTTGCGTGCATCAATTCAAAAAAGTGGGATAAGGGTGTTCAAAAACTTTAGACATCAACTCCGCGCATTTGCCGCAATGAACGCAATCGTTCGCCCTTGTACAACCGCGCACCGAATCCCATAGCGGTCTTTCTATATCAAAACTTTTGTTGTCGAAACTTTTAGGGAATGTATGGCAGGCGTCCATCAGATCGGCGAGATTGCCGTCGTAATCGTATGTCGCATACGCTTTCACAACCTTCGCGGGATACGGATGGCGACGCGTCGCGAGCTTAACGACGTCGACATATTCCTCATAAAGCGGCAGGTCCTCGGGCCTGATCCATGTCGATCGCAAAAAGTCCTCGTAATTGCCGCGCTCGTAATTCGTCTTACAGAGAAAGACGGAAAAGTCCATCTTAGCCCCTTCGGCAGATTGGGCGATACGGTTATGTCCGTGCATATTGTCGTGAAACTGCTGGAACGCGCATTGTCTCAAACATCCCGAATTAGCCTGCATTCCGACAATCTTACCGTTCGCCTTCGCCCAGCGCGAAAGATCCTTAAGCCAAATCAGATCGCGATGATGCTCGCGCGAGGCGTAGAACGAATCGAAGAGCTCGATTACCGGCTCAAAACCGGCCGTACCGTGAATACGCATATTAACGCTTAAGCGAATTTTAACATTCGGATGGCGGCGGCGGAAAATCGTAGCTAAAAAAGGAGATGTCGTTGTGACGATATCGGGATAAAGACCTTCACGGTCCATCTCGGCGAGCGTCGCATCGGCGAAATCCGCAAGTTCCGCGGAAATCGCCTTGTCTCCGTAACAGTTGCAGTTAAAAAGAGTATCCAGCAAAAGCCCGTTCTCCCGCGCCCATTTAAGATCGGCGATGAAGCGCGATTTTACGTCAGGGGTAAACTCCGGAGCCGGTCGACAGCTCAACACCCCCGGCCATGCGAAAAAAACCTCGCGTATGCGCCCCAAATGCGGGGCGCACGCGTCAACGAACGATTCGTTAAGAAAATGGCCTACCGCGAGAGTTTTACGCATCAGCGGCGACCTCCGCGGTCACCGCGGCCTCCACGACCGCCGCGACCCCATGAATTGTTTTCCGTAACCTCAATCACCTTCATGATCGTCCCGGCTATTTCGCCGACCTCCTCGCCCGTAAAACCGACCGCTTCAGCCGTCTTTTTGATAAGATTCTCCCGCTCTGCTCTGTTAAGCTCCGCGATCTGGCGATCCGCTTCACGCATTTGATCCCAGACGGCGCGCCTGTCTTCGTCGCTCATTTCACCCGAGGCGAACCCTTCCTCAAATCTTGTTTGGAGCTCTTCGCGCTCTTCGATCAGATTTTGCAACTTCTCATGAGTCTCTCTCTCCGGCTTACTCATCGTAGAGGTATCAACGGAAGCTAAAAAATCCAATTTAGAAGCCGCACGCTGTCTCCGAGAATCACGCCAGCGTGCCATTCTGTTGGTATGTGCGGCGTATTCTTGCGGGTTCTCCGTTTTCATCCTCTCAATTCTTTCTCGAAAATCCATATTGCGGTTCCCGCGCTGCGGTTCTTCGGGATTTTCATTGACAGCGACCTCAAGATTCTCGAGGACTTCTCGCGCAGGTCGACGCTCGGATTCACGGCGGGCATATCCGTCAAAATTCCTCCTGAAATTTTCACCGCTCTTACGGGCGCTTTTTTTATCGCTCTTTACTTCGACCTGGGGCGCCGGCTCGTCCTCCTGCAACAGCTTCGCTCCCGCGAAGCCGATAGCGATTCCCGCGATAAGCGCAGGCACCGCCGCGCAAACTATCTTCTTCATTTATTTCCCTCCGATTT
Organism: Kiritimatiellia bacterium; assembly: GCA_017520845.1. Taxonomy (GTDB): domain Bacteria; phylum Verrucomicrobiota; class Kiritimatiellia; order RFP12; family UBA1067; genus UBA1067. The sequence goes on from JAFXEU010000044.1 coordinate 16,360, forward strand.
TGCCACGATCGACTTTCGACCGTGTGTTCCTTTTATCGTTTTCCCGCCGAAAAAGAAAAGTTCAGTCGGATCATACCCCGGCTTGTTGTGAATGTCGACGTGCGAAGCGTAATCAGGCGCCTCGCTCGGAGACTTCCACCATTTATATGAACACCAAGATCCCTTTCGCGCGAGCAGCACCTTATATTCCGGGCCAAGTTCATCCGACAATTCATAATCTCCGCTCGCCAAAAGAATCTCCGCGGCCTCATTCCTGCGTTCTCCGACCAGAAAGCAGAACTCGTGATCACAGACCGCGAACGCTCCCGATGAATAAAAATCAGGATACGTCCGACCCGCGATAGAACGGGTTCGAAAGAACCCTTCACGCCTTAAAACGGCGTTAGGCTCGACCGGCGGAAGCGTAACCGGCGTTATATCATAATCGCCTGTCACCGAAAGCTCCGCGCCGCGCCTTTCGCACAGGTCGGCAAGACGCTCCAACTGTCGGCGAAGTTCCGCAAACGCGGCGAAATCCGCCTTGGAGCCAGGGCCAGATTTCTGGGCGGCGTAATCCAGTGTCGGTAGATACAGATACGCCTCGTCCACATCGTACTCGTCGGTCAGAGCCTCAAACCAGTCTATGCATGCGCGGCCGACCTTCGGTGAGGCGAGCGAACCCCAGTAACGGTGAAGCGGGAACCTGCCGAGCCTTTTATGTAACCTTTCCGAGAGCTCGTACGGCTTAACGTAGCAATTCATTACAATCCCGCCGCCGTGCTTATGGATCGGAGCCGGAGAAACGATCGCATCGACGTTTTCGCCCAGCGACTGCTGAAAGAAAAAAAGCCCAACCTTCTCACCCGCCGCGCGTCGATCTTCCCATATCCTCTTACCCTTCACGAGATTCGCGGACTGCTCCCAGAACATGGGCTTTTTAAGATCCTCAAACCAAACGCCGTTTGAAATCATTCCGTGTTCTTGAGCCTTAAGTCCCGTACGCGTCGACGCTTGGGCTACGCATGTAACGGCGGGGAATACGCTCTCAGCCGGAGTGAATTCCAACCCGGCGATACGCTTCACACCGTTCCTCTCAAGAACGCTCCATCCTAATCCCGCAGCTGTCACATTTAGTTTTTTCATTTTCTTTCTGCCGCGAACTTATCAATTACCTTAGCTATTCTCTTAAGTTCCGTTTTCGTAAGTCCCGCACCAGATGCAAGACAAACACCTCTTGAAAAAAGATTCTCTGAAACATTCCCTCCGTAAACGCGGCAACCGTTGAAAACCTTCTGCAGATGCATCGGCTTCCAGACAGGCCGCGTCTCTACATTATCCGCCTCAAATAGTTTTATCAGCCTGTCACGCTCGCGGCAGTTCTTAAGAAGCATAATCGTGAGCCAGTTGTTCTCACCTTCGACCTTCGGCAGAAACTCCAGCCGCTTTCCCTCGGCGCACCGTCCGTAGAATTCACGCACGCTCTTTTTAGCCTTAAGGATTTTACCCATCTTCGAGAGCTGCGCAAGTCCGACGGCGGCGAGAAGATTGCTCATTCTGAAATTGTAACCAATCTCCTTATGCTCGTACCAAAGAGCCTTCTCCCGACTCTGCTGAGAAAGCTTTTTAACATGATCGGCGAGCTTTTTGTCGTCGGTAAGAACGGCTCCGCCGCCAGAAGTCGTAATCAGTTTGTTGCCATTGAACGAATAAACGGCGGCGATTCCCGCGCTACCGGATGGACGAGCGCCGAACGTCGCGCCGACCGCTTCTGCGCTGTCACAGACGAACTTCGCCTTATACTTTCGGCAAAGTTTCTCAAGCCTGTCGTAATCGCAGCATCGTCCAAATAAATCAACGGCGATAAAGAGAATTTTACGCCCAGTCTTCGCAGCGTCCGCAAGAGCCTTTTCAAGGAGTTTCAGATCGACGTTACCGGTCGAATCGCAGTCTACGAACCAGGGCTCGGCCCCGAGCCGGGACGCCGGCGAAACGGTGGCGATAAAAGTCAACGTCGGGACGATCGCTATCCACGTCTTATCGACTTTAAGATGAGCGAAAATAAGTTCCAACGCGGCCGTCGCGCCGGAAACCGCTACGGCATATTTCCGACCCGACAATTTCGCAAGCTCCAGTTCAAAGAGATCAACTTTCGGCCCACACGGAGCGACATACCCCGAATCAAAAGCCGCCTCGACCTCAAGGCGCTCTTTATTGTCGACAAACGGAGGAGAAAGAAAAATCCTTTTATTCATTTTTAAGACCCCCCTTTTTAACCCAGCCCGCATGTTCTCCGTCATCAACACGAACCCACTCGCCGATCGTTTCGGTCACCGTAAGTTCTTCGGCGCGTTTCGAGGTGAATGCGACTTCACGCGAACTCTCTCGCGGGGCGAATCTGAGCAGAACTTTGGAAGCGTCCTTTCCCGGACCGATTACGACAGAATCGGCCTCACCTTCCTTACGGACGGTATACTTCAACGGGACCCCCTTCGCGGTAACGCGTCGATACTCTTTTTTCGAAGGATCGTAGTACGAAAAGGAAACGTCCGGAGTTGCAGCCTCCCCGGAAACCCTGAAAAGTTTTTTGTGGACTACGACATTCCGATCGCGGCCAATTTCATTTTCGAAAGCGTTTTCAGGAATGAAAGCGCCCTCCGTTCTGATGGTGATTACCGCCGCCACGACATCGTTCGTCTCGACCTCATAAAAACTTAATCTCTGATTAGCTGTAAATCTCTCACCAATACAGCCGTTATAATCATCTGGCGTTTTTACACCATCTAAAAGCTTAACATCAAAATCTATCGAACCGGCATCCGTACCAAATGAAGTGGAGAAAGACGACCTAAAGCCGCGCGAACTGATTACTCTATCGCACATCCCGTTTATCGTAAAAGCTACATCGCCCTTAAAAGGAACATCATATCGCAATGGTATTGATATGCGCTTTATGACGCGATTAGTAACGCTACTGGTCGCGTCAGTTAAATTTTCACTCTCCCCGGCGCTTGAAAGCCCTATTATTCTCGAAGGATTAACACGAATTTGAGATAATGTGCAATCTTTAGGCGCGTCCAAAGAAATAAGCAGATTAAAAGTCTCGCCAACAACAAGCTCATTCTTATCAACTGAGACCTTAGCTGTAATTTGGGGCCGATCCATCTGCATACCATTAACAGACATCATACTACCGCCGCCTGATGAATTCATTCTCATCGAATTCATCTCGCGCCGCATCATCTCCTGCATCCGCTCCATCTCCTCTAAGACATCTTGAGCCGCGGTCCCGTGCGCAAACACGACGGCCGCAACAAAACAGACGATCAGCTTAAGTAAAAGGCGAGACGCGAAAAAGAGACCTGCAACGACAAGAATGGCACCCAAGGCATACAAAGTGCGGCCGCCCCATGAATGTTTCAATACCGGGCGCAAAATCTGCCGCCACATCGGAAGCTCCGCACGGGGATTGGATGTTTTAAGCGCAAGAGCCGCGACCATACCGCGCTCGACGGCGGGCGTTTGTCCGATCTCCCACTCAAGAGAAGAATAAATCGAAAGCGCCCTCTGCCAGTTCCCGGCCAGAATTTCGCAGGCGGCTTCGTTAAGACGGGCTTCTGGAAAATCGAACTCCTTAAACGCCGCCGCATTCGTCGAGGCGCATGCCTTACGCCAGGCGAAGAGCTGATCCTCGGTAAGCCCCGCTTGTGATCCCCACCGACTGGAAGAAAGATCAATCAAAAGGCCGTCAGGCAGCGGCCAGACGACCCCTCCGTCATCTTCTCCTGAAATAACGACCTGGGAAGTCTTTTTAGAATGAACCAGTATTGGAGACGTCGAAACTTCGACCTTTTCTCCCGTATGGAAATGTCGATAGGAAAACGTCAACGCCGGAAACTCCAGACATCCGTCTTTAACGGGGCGGATGCGATAAGTCATTCTCCGGGCGTTTCTGTATGTATCGGTCTTGGCGCTTCTGTCGTCGATTTTCCAGACGCCTGAATCGACGGCGCCGGAAAGTTCCGGCGGATGCAGCGAGCCGAAGTCGGCGTTGCCGATAAAATCGACGGTCAATACGACAGGATCGCCTTCAAAAACGTTGTAGGCGTCTAAATCCGCACGAACCGTCATGTCGGCGCACTTAACACCTTCAAGGGGTATCACGGAAACCGCGGCAGCAAGAATGGAAGCCGATAAAAACATAGACTACTCCGGCGTAACCTCAAAGCGGACAATCACAGTCCGGTGCTTTTCGATGAATGACGAAGAAAGCCCGCGCACGTGACTTACCTGGGAGGCGGCCCTCAAAACGGTTCTGTCGGCCGAGGCATCGCCCGAACTCTGGGTCAGAGAATAGCCGACCACCCTTCCTCCTGATCCGAACTGAACAGAAAGACACATTTTTCTAAGACTGCTCGTCCACGCGGGCCGGTCCCATTTTGAATAGAATGCCTGACGGATCAAGTTGTAACAACGCGTCTCTTCACTCGCATCCAACCCCTGATTCGTCGGACCGGGTTTATATCCGGCGTTTAACAATTTCTCCCAATCCTGCGGACGTTTCTCGGTTCTACCGTTGTTTCTGGGCGGCGGAGTCTTAACTTTCGTCGTACTGCTGCGCATCTCGGCAAGACGCTGCTCGCGAGTCTTTTCGGGCGGCTTGGGCTTTTCAGGCTGTTTCGGAGGCTTGGGAGGTTCCGGAGGTTTAGGAGGCTTGGGAGGTTCCGGAGGTTTAGGCTTATCCGGCTTCAAAACAACCGCTTCGGTAATTTCGGGTTCATCAGGCGGCGGCGGGTCCGGCTCTTTCGGCGGATCGGGCGGCGGCGGATCAGGCTCTGATTGAGGCGGAGTCTCAGGCGGCAGCTCGTTTTCGACACCGTCGAGATTCTCGTTGACGACAACCATCAATTCCATCGGAATGACGATTTCCTTTTCTTCCTCGTCCTCGCGCGTTCCGATATACCAGATCGACAGAAACAAAACGAGATGGACGATTATCGCAGCCACGAAGTAGACTACGTTAAAAGCGCTCGGTCTCGATTCCTCTCCGATATACATTTATTTCTCCACCGTAACGAGAGCCATCTTTCGGATTTTACACTTATGGAGTATCTTTACGACGCTCATGACCTGCCCATAGTCCAATCTTTCATCTCCGCGCACAAGCACGGGAACGTCGGGATCTTCGGCCTGCATGGCCGAAAGCGCCGTTTCGAGCTCCTCGTGGGTAACAGGTTTATTATTGAGAAAAACTCTGTTGAGCGCGTCTATCGTAACGGTATTGGCCTTTTTATCTTTAGTCGGCAACTGATCGGTTTTCGCCTGCGGCAGCATAATCGAAACACCCTGTTCCAACGCGGGAAGAGTAACGATAAATGTAACGAGAAGCAAAAAGGTCAAGTCGATGAGCGAAGTCATATCGACCTGGGCTTTCGGCTTGTCTCCGCGATGACGTCTGCGGCGCAGCGACATTTTACGCTCCCCTTCCCTGGAACTCGCATGCCACGCGGCCGATAAGCTCGTCGGCGAAACCTTCCATATCGCTCGTTACGCTTCTGATCATCGCATTCATCTGATTGAACGCGATAACGCCGGGAATCGCGATAAGAAGACCGACGACCGTCGTAACGAGAGCCGACGAAATCGAGGGCGCGATCGTGGCGAGATTGGCGCTGCCCGCGCTGCCCATTTCGGCAAACGCGTCGAGAACGCCCCAGACCGTCCCGAGAAGACCGAGCATCGGAGCGAGAGCGACGACGGTGGCGATTACACCCATACCGTGTTCAACGCGGATTTCCTCTTCGTCAAGCGCATGTTCGCATGTGCCGCGCACGAGTTCGATTTCACGAGCCGTGAGCGCAGCCTCGCCGTCGCCGTTGGTATTGCGGCCGACCAGAAGAGCTCTTACATCCGGAGAAAGAAGCTTAAGAAGCCTCTCGCACGTTTCTTTATAAATACCCTCGAGTCCGGCTTTCGCGGAAGGCCGGCGCGTAAGATAGTATTCGAGAACATCATGCCCGGAAGCGAAATCATGGAGAAAGCGCCGCGTTGTCCTTACGACAAACGATAATTCGCGCCATTTGCCGATGATTGCGGCTACCATCGCGACAGATCCGACGATCTGCAGGAGAACGATTCCCTTGCCGATTGCGTTCGAGACGAAAAATCCGTCAATAAGTGAATTTGCGAAAAATAAAGACATTAGGATTATTCCTCTTTTTTAGACTTCTTAAAACTGTTTTTAAATCCGCCGTTGGCGACGGCCGAGGTGATCCGCCCCTCTTCGGGCAGATCGTCGCGCGTCCGTCCGCATGCGGCGAGAACCTTGTCGGTTGTCTGGAAATGGGCTTTGGCGTGATTCATAAGCCAGACGGGACCTTCCTTCCTGACCATCTCTTCGGCCAGAGCGCGGACTTTAGGATCGCTCGAACCGATCGGAACCTTCGGTTTTTCTTCGCCTTCGGCCGGGGGTTCGGAGCCGAAAATCTCCTCGCTCATCCTGGCGACGTCGCGGAGAAAAATCTCTCTGGCGATAACGGACGCGACTGCTACCGCGATATCGCTTTCAGCCTTATGGCGCTGAACGACCTCGACCTTTTTACCGAGAGGCTTGAGCGCTCTGAGAATCGTCGCTTCCGTCGGCGCGAACTGGTCGACGACGACGCGGGGACATCCGGAACGTTTGGTCAGCAGCTCTTCAATCGCCGTTCCGTGAGCCCAGGCGAGCATACGGTTGATGTTGCGCATTTTCGCGTAAAGGCGATTGTAGGCGGCCGGTCCGAGTTTGACGACGCTGTAGCCGTCGGGTCCGAGAAGCGCGCGCGCCTTCGCACCGGCCGTAAGAACGGCCTTGTCGCTCATCTGCTTACAGTCCTTGATGCCGAGCTCCTGCATCTGAGCGGAAAGTTTCTCGTCGGTATACGCGCAGCAGACCACGAGGGGTCCGAAATAGTCGCCCTTTCCCGACTCGTCGCTGCCCGCGTGAGGCGCGGTCAACGACGGATCGAGAACAGTCTCGTAACCGAGAGTCGCAGTCCCAAGAACATTCGGCTCAAGAACGAAAAGAACGAAATCTTCGGCCTTTCCGCCTTGAATACAGAGCTTGCGTTTTCCGTGCTTCTCCTTAGCGTACAACGTCGCGTTAAAGCCGTCACCTTCTATCGACCAGAGAGAATACGGAACCTCCCTTTTCCGATAATTTCCCGAAAGCATCACACCGAGCAGCAACTCCTGCTGATCGTTCGTCAATTCGTATGTAAAAGTCGTCTTCGCCATTTACTTAGCGCAAAAACGGAACTCGGTCGTTGACGAATACTTCTCTCCAGCCTTGACAATAGTCGTAGGCCACTGAGGCTTATTGGGAGAATCAGGGGCGTGCTGCGTTTCAAGCGCAACGCCGCAACGGAAGGAAAGATGTTCACCGCCCTTGGCTTTCTGGTCATAGCTCGCCCAATTGGCCGTATAAACCTGAAGACACGGCTCGGTCGTCCAAACCTCGACGCTGCGGCCGTTCAACGGACAGTAAAGGTCTCCAGCCTTGATGAGACCGCCTTTTCCGCCGGCCATGACGCCCTCGTCGAGAACCCAGTTGTGGTCGTAGCCCTTTCCGATTTCGAGCTGCGGATCAGGCTCGTTGATACGCTCTCCGATACGCATTCCATCGCGGAAGTCGAAGGCGGTTCCAGCGACGTCAGCGATTTCACCGGTCGGAATCTGGCCCGCATCGGTCGGGGTAACCTTTGATGCGGCGATGGTCATAACATGATCTTCGATCGTGCCGCCCGCTTCGCCCTTGAAGTTGAAGTAGACGTGCTGAGTCATGTTGATCGGCGTATCCTTATCGGGCACCGCCTCGTAATCGACGCGCCAGACGTTGTCATTTGTAAGAGTATACCTGACACACACCTCGACCTTACCGGGGAAGCCCTCTTCACCGTCGGCGGAAACGCGCTTGAATACGACGCCGACATCGTCTCCGCTGATAAACGGTTCAGAGTCCCACACGTACGCGTCCCAGCCGCGCGCGCCGCCGTGAAGATTGCAGCCGATCCCGCCGGGAGCGTTGTTGAGCGCCGGAAGCTGATAATCGACACCGTTCAACGTAAATTTACCTGCGGCGATTCTGTTTCCGTAGCGGCCGATGATACAGCCCCAGTAGGGATCCCCGTTGTCCCAGCCCGAAGGATCGTCGAAGCCGACGACGACATCCTTCATCGCGCCGTCGCGGTCGGGAGTAAAAAGACGGACGACCTTACCGCCGTAATCGCTCACCTCGAGGACAACGCCGCCCGCGCCTTTGAGGATGAACTTTTTGGCTTTTTCGCCGTACTTCGTAACGCCGAACTCCATAACTTCAAATGATGCAACCGCCATTTTTAACCTCCAGTTTTTTTTAACGTTTTACAGAACGGGTTTGATATACTTCTCTTTTATAGCCCGCCACAGCACGAGACAGAACGCCGAAAGCGGAATCGCCAGCAAAAGCCCGAGAATTGAATTAAAGACAATCCCCCAGAAGAAGAACGAAAATATTACGCCCGCGTAGCCGATTCCCGTCTTGTCGCCCTGGATCTTCGGGGTTATGAAATATCCGTCAAGAAACTGCCCGGTCAACCAGACGCAGGTAACCCAAAGCGCCAGAGAGCCTGAACCTTCCGCTCCGAAATAAGCGACCAACAGCGCGACCGGGAGAAAAACAACCGTTCCCAAAAAAGGCACAAAGTTGAATAAACCGAGCGCAAAGCCGACCACAAAGCCGTATTTAAGACCAACAAGCGAAAACCCGACACCATAGAGAATTCCTTCAAGAATGCAAATAATCATCTGGCGACGCGCAAAACTGATTACAATATCAATGAACGAATCTATCTGATCGGAAACAAACCGTTTAGTATCCGTTTTGAGAAACGGCATTTCTTCTGTAAGATCGGCCCCTTTCAGACTCGGTTTAGTGATGAAATACAGAAAGAACACGAGCGAAACCAGCACGCCCAGGATACTTGTCACATAACTGACAACGCTTCGCGCTATGTCGGCGCCGCTGGCTTTCATGGATTCGACCCAGGATTCATACGGCAAATCCAGTTTATTTACAAGCGTGACGGCATTTGGAAATTCAGAATTGAACCATGCCTTGAACGTTGCTATATATCCCGGAGCGGAATCTAACATACCACCGAGCTGATTGATGGCAAAAAGACCGAAAAACCACAGAAAAACGCCTATGGGCAACAAAACAGAAAGAATCATCACCGCGACGGCCAGCGACGGATTCTTCACCGCCTTAAGCCACCAGAGATAATACGGCTTAAAAAGCATAGCAAGAAAAAGACCGATGACCAACGGCGTTATCGCCCCGGACGCGAACTTAAGAAGCGCAATCAGTCCCCATAGCGCAATCACGGCAAACGCCACGATAACCCCGACCGAAAGCATGGTCAGGGCGCTCGTAATCGTTTTACGTTGAGGCTCGGTGAATTCCATTTCTGAATCTCCTTAGAAGATTTCGCAGTGCGGAAGTTCGCCGACGATCGGACGCACGTAATCGAGGAACGCCTCGGTAACATCGTGGCCGTTCCGGGCGATATACTCCTTGGGAACGCTGCGCGTATACTTCGCGGCGTTCGCAACGGGAACGGGAGCGTAGGCGATTTTATATTTCTTACCCTCTTCGCGGACGATCGCGATCGTCCCCTTCGTAAGTTCGCCCTTTAAAGCCGCCTTCACGGCCGCCTCGCCGGCCGCGCGGGCCTCGGCCTGGTCGACCTTCGAGGCGATGCCGGGGAATGAGCGCTGGAGATAGCCGAACGTATCGGCGCGGACGCGCTTGACGTTCGCCTTCGTCTTGAGAATCGTCGCGAGCGCGTCGCCGAGAGCGCCGGTACCGGACATCTGAACGTTACCGTGGGAGTCGGTCTCACCGGAGCCGAGCTTCGCACCGATCGGAATTCCGTCCTTGCCGCGAATACCCTCCGAGACCGCGCAGACGCAGCGGCCGTACTTCTTCATCGCTGCCTTAACGTCCTTAATGAACTTCTCTTCCGTAAAGACTACCTCGGGAAGATAGATGAGATGAGGACCGTCATCCTCGCGGATACGCGCGAGCGCCGAAGCCGCCGTCAAAAATCCGGCGTCGCGGCCCATGATGATGTCGATCTTAACGCCTCCGAGAGCGCGGTTGTCGAGATCGTCGCCGCGGATCGCCGATGCGACGAAACGCGCCGCAGAGCCGAATCCCGGAGTATGATCGCAGCTTCTCAGATCGTTGTCGATCGTCTTGGGAATGTGATAAACGACGAGAGGATAACCTTCCTTCTCGGCCTCCTCTGCCACGATGCGCGCGGCGTCTGCGGAATCGTTGCCGCCGATATAGAAGAAAAATCCGACGTTGAGTTTACGGAACTCCTCGAAGATCGCGCGGCAGTCGGCCGCGTCGGGCTTGCGGCGGCAGCTGCCGAGCGCGGACGATGGCGTTTCGGCGATCGCCTCGAGCTTTTTGGCCGAAGGCTTTTTAAGATCGATGTAATCGTTCGAAAGGATTCCGACGATACCGTGCCTCGCGCCGAGAATCTTACCGATTCTGTCGCTCTTGCGCGCCTCGAGAACGGCTCCGACCAGCGACTGGTTGATGACCATCGACGGACCTCCGGACTGGGCGATAACCATATTCATCTTCTTCATTGTCATTACCTTTCGTTTTATCGGCTTAAAATTTCTTCGCGCACATTCCGCGGCGCGATATCGAACATGTCGGGCTCCATCGAATACGACGCGCGACCCTTCGTAAGAGAGCGGATGCTCGTCGCGTAACCGAAGAGCTTCGCGAGCGGAACGCGCGCATGAACGAGCTGCATATCGCCGCGCTGGCTCATATCGAGCACCGTGCCGCGACGGGAGTTGAGATCGCCCAGGACTTCACCGACAGATTCGGGGGGAGTTGTAATCTCAAGCTTCATGATCGGCTCGAGAAATTCGGGCGCGGCGTTTTCGGCGGCCTCTCTAAAGCCCATCACCGCTGCCGAGCGGAACGCGACCTCGTCGGATATTTCCATATCTACCATCTCGGCGGCGACACACTCGACGGCGAGATCGGTCATCGGATAACGCGCGAGAACGCCGGTGGCGATACCGTCCTTAAGACCCTGCTCGACGCATTCCTGAAGATGCTTGTCGGCGACGGTGTTTCTGAAGTCGCGAGAAAGATCGATTTTAACGCCTTCGCCGCGCTCAAGCGGTTTTACGGCGAGAGTAAGCGTAACGGCGTGACGCTTTCCGCCGAGCTCTCGGTCAAACGAGAACTTCGTCGTCGCCGGGGCGGTAACCGTTTCGACGTACGAGACCATGGGCTTACCGACATTCGCGGCGCACTTGAACTCGCGTTTAAGGCGGTCTACGAGAATTTCAAGGTGGAGCTCGCCCATTCCCGAAAGAATCGTCTGGCCCGTCTCCTCGTCTTCGCGGACCTGGCACGTCGGATCCTCGGCCGCGAGAGTATACATGGACTCGACAAGCTTATCCTTGTCGGCGGAGCTCTTAGGCTCGATGGCGAGGAACATGACGGGCTGGGGGGCTGTGATGCGCTCTAAGTAGCACGGCTTCATCTCGGCGCAGAGAGTATCGCCCGTCGTGCAGTCCTTAAGCCCGACGACCGCGCCGATATCGCCCGCCTTAAGCTCGTCGACCTCGATCTGATCATCGGCGAAAAGACGGACGATCTTCATGATGCGCTCGCGCTTCTTGGTGCGTGGGTTGTAGGCGTTAGCGCCCTTTTTGAGAACACCCGCGTAAACGCGTACGAAAAAGAGTTTACCGACGTACGGATCTGTCGCGATCTTAAAGACGATCGAGGTCAAAAGCTCGGAATCGCTCTGCTTGCGCGTTACGGCCTCTCCCGATTTAAGATCGGTCGCGGTGACACTGGGACGGTCGAGCGGCGAAGGCAGATAAGCGCAGATAGCGTCGAGAAGCGGCTGAACGCCCTTGTCGCGAAGTGACGTTCCGCAGAGGACGGGAACGAGCCTACCCGCAACGACCTGGCGGCGGATGGCGGGAATAAGCTCTTCTGCGGAAAGATCGCCCTTCTCAAGAAACGCCTCCATCACCTCTTCGTCAAGATCGGCGACCTTCTCCACGAGTTCAGCGCGTGCGAGAGCGGCGTCGTCGGCAAATTCGGACGAAATCTCGCCTACCGTAAACTTTTTACCCTCGGACGCCTCGTCGTATACGATCTCCTTCATGTTGATGAGATCGATGACACCCTTGAAAGTCTCTTCTTTACCGATAGGCAACTCAATCGGACAAGCATTCGCTTTAAGCTTATCCTTAAGCTCATCCACAACGCGGTTGAAATCGGCGCCCATACGGTCCATCTTGTTGATAAAAGCAAGACGCGGCACATTATATCGGTCGGCCTGGCGCCATACGGTCTCGGACTGGGGCTGCACTCCGCCGACGGCACAGAACACGCACACGGCGCCGTCGAGAACTCTGAGCGAACGCTCGACCTCCATCGTAAAGTCGACGTGACCGGGAGTATCGATGATGTTGATCGCGTGACTGTTCCACTCGCAGGAAATGGCGGCGGACTGAATCGTAATTCCGCGTTCGCGCTCCTGAATCATGAAGTCGGTCGTAGTGTTCCCGTCATGAACATCACCGTGCTTGTGGATCTTGCCGGTATAGAAAAGAATGCGCTCGGTAGTGGTGGTTTTACCTGCGTCGATATGCGCAACAATTCCAATGTTGCGTACGTTGGATAATTCATTCGTCATAACTCATAATATTATACCAAAAAGAAACGCCGAAAAGCGCAATAACTTTACTTAAAATAGCCCATGGAGGCAATAAATAAAACGAAGAGACGCGACATCTGCCGCGCCTCTTCGTTTATTAATCACTAGCGACTAATAACTAGTCACTAATCACTTGACCTTAAACTCCTTCTCGGGCTCGTTCTGCGGCTCAGTCTGGAACCAGACCATCTCGACCGCAGGAGACGACTTTACAGCCTTATCGTCGCGGTTGCCGCGATAGATGAAGTTGATGGGCTCGAGCTTGCGGCAGGAATTGAACAATGGAGCTTTAACCCTGAAATTAAGTGTCTTGCTTTCGCCATAAGCGGGAATGTTACCAACTGCAAGCTTCTCATTATCCCAAAACCAACCGGTATCGCAGAACCAGCCGTCGGGGAGACGAAGTTCGACTTCGCCGCCCTTGAGAGCCTTATCCGAAGGATTGAAGACCTTGACGCGATACGTGACGGTGTCGCCGGGCTTGTACCAGACGAGCGAATATGCGTCGCGCTTAGGCTTAACGGCCTCGACGGAGACGAACGGATCGATGTCGTTCAACGCGAGAGCGTTGACCCAACAGCGGAAGCTCGGCATGCGGAGCGTAAGCTCACGAGTATTCTCATCGTAATGGAACGGAACCTTTACGATTTCGCGCGTGGAGTTGCGCGTAGCGAGAACCATCTTCGGAGCCTTGAATTCCTTGGGCATTTTGTACTTTACGCGGAAGGAATCCATCTGACCGCGGAGCTGCGAAACCATACCGAGCATCGCGTTACCCTTCTTGTCGACAAGCGGGGACTCGAAGCGCAGAGCGTACTTGCGATCGTCCTTGATGTCTGTTTCGCAGATCTTCTCTGCACCGACCCACTCGGCCCACGCGTCGACGATGCGGTAAGGCGAGTTATCGGAGTGAGTATCGGTCCACTCGAAGCGCGTGCAGCCGGCGCCGTACATCGTTCCGAGGTAACCGGCAAAGTAAGAAACCTTACCCTTACCCTCTTCGCGGACGGTCATGTAGGGGCGGCCGTTGTTCTCCTGAAGAACCTGGGTACCCTTGATGTTCTTGACTTCGTTGTATCCCATAGCCGAGACCATCGTCTTGACGAGCTTCTTGGAAATCGGGTGCTCGGAACCGGGAGCGTCCTTGATTTCGCAGGAAGTCTTGTAAAGCTCGTCGCGGTCGATCACGTCGAACGCATAGGCGGAATAACCGAAGGAGAGTCTCTCGGCGGCGTTCTCGTCGACCTTCTTCTTCTGGACGGGCTGGATGCCGAGGAACTTGGTGAAATAGTCGGTCGGATAACCGTGACCGTCGAGCGAGCCGGACTGGGCGTCGGCGAGAATCGAGCCGCCGTCTTTGACGACCCAATCGACGACCTTCTTCTGGACGTCGCTGGGAATGTAGCTGGCGTCGACAAAGACGATGGCCTGAAGGCTCTTGAGCCAATCGCCGCCCTCGCGGATCTGGCGGTCGGTGACGAACGTCACGTCGTAGCCGTTGGCGTGGAAGAGCTCGTAAACGCGGAAGAAGTTGTCGGGACCGCAGTCGAAGATCGAGGCGTAGGGCTTCTCGGTCATGAGGTGGCTGACGGCCGAGTAATAGATCGCGATCGGCTTGACGGCGCGGCGGCGCTCGGTCTCGGAGATGAGATATTCCATCTGATAGATGGCGCGCATGTTGTCGGAGAACGCGGCGATCTTCGGACGGGGCGTCGCGCCGTTGAACATATCGGTCATACCGAACTTCGAAAGTTCGCCGACGTTCGCTTCCTGGACGCAGAAGCAGGCCTGACCGGGCATGCCTTTGGCGATATTGTGCCACTGCGAACGCGACTGAAGCTCGGGCGAGGCGCCGTGGATCGCGCCCTCGCGGATCATCGGACGGAGTTTGCCGTCGCCGAAAGCGTAGTAAAGTTCCCACGTCGCGCCGTAAAGGTCGTCGGTGCCGTAGTTGTCGTAACCGATCATGTCGGAGCCCTTCTGGGTAATCTGGCACGTATCTTCGAAGTTCAAGGGGCGCCAGTGCATCCACATGACCGACGAGAGGTTGTTGGCGGAGAGATTGGACGTGATGTGGGTGCGCTTAGGATCCATTTCGCGATATGCGCGGGTCTTCTGGTAAATGCGCGTAGCGTACGCCTTGGAGCAGAAATCGCGGAAATCGATGAAGTTGGCTACAGCGCGATGCCACTCGACGGGATTCGTGAAGCGCTCGTTGCCGTAGATGTTCTTCCAATAGGAAGGCTTGATCTCTTCGAACGACTTGTATTCGGTGCGCCATTCCTTGTTGAGACCCTCGATCGTACCGTAGAGTTTCTTAAGATATTTGCGGTAGCCCTCGCAGCTCGTGGGACCGTAGTCGTACATGCCGCACTGTTCCCAAGCCGTCCACCAGGCCCAAATCTTATCGGCGCCGGGGTGCTCCTTGAGGAGCTTGGCGACTCTGACCTTGTTGGTCTCGTAGCACATATCGAGAAATTCCTGGAACGAATCCGAGAAATCCTTGGCCCAAGATCCGTCGGAGCGCTGAGCGCGGCCGATCGGCTCGTTGCCGGGACCGATGGGCTTGGAGGGATCGAAAGGATACTTTTGGGCAAGAATCTTGGAGTTGGCGCCCGACGAATCCACATTGCCGCGGAAAGACGCGCCGTAGTAGATGGAGCCGGATTCGAAAGCGTTGAGATTGCCGATCTTCCAGCCCGTCTTTGGATCTTCGTAAGTGCCGCACCAGAGACCGTCGGTCGCGCCGTACTTAAGATAACGTACGGGATCCATAAACCAGCTGTAGCACTCCATAAACTGGTTCGGGGGGCGCTTGGTCGGATCTTCGATCGAAGAGTTGAGCATTACGTGAGGCTTATGGTGAGTAGCCGCCTTGAATCCTTTGGGAACAACGGCCTTGAACTCGACATCGGACTCTTTGATCGGACCTTTCGAAGGATCAGCCTTGGGGTCGTTCGTCGCCCAGCACTCGGCAACGGCGAAAATGTTGCTTCCGATATCCATGCCGCGCTGAACATAGCGGGTGTTGCGGCTTAAGTTGACGATGTACTTGCCGGGATACTCGATACCGACGGTAACTTTCGACCAGACCCAGCCCTGGGGCTTGCCGGAGCGGAACTTGCGCCCGGGAGCGTCCTTGTCGGTCCACATATCGGCGATGCGGTCGATGAGAGTGTAGTTCACGCATTCGGTATTGGGATTGCGGAGAAGGAACTCAAGCGCCGTATGCATATCTTCATTGCGCCAGTGCTTGATCCAGAACGTGTAATTGCCGGCGCGCTTGATTTCTACCGGGAATTCGAGACGCTGATTGTAAACACCGGTCTTGGGGATCTTAAGACCGACCGTATCCGTAGGTTCGACGACCATCTTGCGGATAGCCTTGCGGGGGCGCCACGGCGAGCGCTTCTTGGGATCGGCTTTATCCCACGCTTCCTGGCGTTCCTTCAAATCGGCATCAAGCTTGGCGCAACGCGCTTCTTCTCTAAGCTGAGCCTCGGGCCATACGAGATTATGATTAACAAACGGAATCTTGTTTTTAGCCATTCCATTCGTCGTCGCGGTATATTTAGCGAGCACCTCATCCACATTGGAGATCCGTACCGTCTGGTACTGACCTGCAAAGAGATTCGCGGCTCCCATTGTAGCCGCTAAAGCGGCGAGCAGTTTTACGTTCATTTTTTCTCCTCGGTTAAAAATATCTGTACAATATACACCATCCACCGCCAAATTTCAATCCTGTCAAGACCTGAAACAGGGCTCCACCATTCCTGATTTGCACAAGGGTCTATTTGATTTGTGTACGACGATTGACGGCTTCAACCGCCAGCTCCGCAAAAGGAATCTTGTCGCGAGGATGGACATCGCGCATATCGCCCAATCCCGCCGCGAACGTATCGACAAAAATCGCGCCCTTCTCCTTAGCAACCTTCTTCTGAACTTCGCGATACTGCTCCCACGGACGATTCATTTTCGGAAGGCCGATCATCACGAACGGAATGCCGTAACCGCCGCGCAACTCGTCAACGACTGCGCGAAGCGTCTCCTCTTGATAATCGCGCGGAGTCGGCACATCGGGCTTAACGCACGTTGTCGCATTGGACTCACCCTGATACCAGAGAACTCCGGTAATCGGATAACGGCGCCTGCGAATCTCTTTTACCCCGTTATCGTACATCTTCGACACAGGCCACCAATAAGCCTCGCTTTTATTTCCGCGGCGGCGCGGATATTCTCTCGCCACCCACGCGCATGGAAAATCCCTGTTCTTATCCAATCTGCGTCGATTGGTCGCTATTGCGGCCAACTTCGGATAAATGGGCTTACCGTTACCATCAACGGCGCACATCGTCGACTCCGAAAGGAACGATTCCGTCGGCGCTCCGCCCGCCGCTACATAAAGCATATAAATTTTCTTTTTGGTCTGCTCGGCCCTGCGGATCGCGAAGCTGACGCCGAATGCGGATTTATCGAGAGCGTTTTGCGGCGTAAGCCTAATCGTCTTTCCAGTATTAAAATCCCAAAAATAAACATCAACTTTTTTAAGCCTCTCCATCTCGCTTTTCACACGCGCCTTTTCGGCGGCTGTCGCGTTAAACTCGCCCCACCCCTTCTGCATATTAGACTGCCCTGCGCAAAGCCAGTACTCACAATTAAAAACATCCCAGCGGGCATACTTCTTGACCTTAGGAGGCTCCATCATCGCTTTTAATGTCGCCTCGGCGATAATCTTAGCGCCCCTTTTGTCGGGATGGATTTTATCTTTCGCCAAAACTTCATCAATCACTTCCCGAAGCGGCTCTTGCATATCAATGCCGATCGCATCGGTCGTCTCCGCGACACTCTCCAAATCCTTTTGCATGAGGAAAGGCTCTGGACTGCGGTAAAATTTTTGGCCTTCGGCGAGCGGGGAAAGCTTCGTCCAAATGTAAAAACGAACGCTTTTATTAACCTTTTTATAATCTCTTAGAAGATCACGGTAATCACCCGCGAACTGTCCGCGCTTGCGAGCTCCGGTATATTCCTTGATATATTCTCCGCAATCGTTTATACCGAGATTCGATATTACAATATCGGGTTTCCATACTAAAGCCGCCTTATGTTCCTTCATCCACCTGAAGCCGCGCTTCTCCCGACCACGCATCGAATCGAGATATATGCCGCGCCCGGAATTGCCGAAATTCCTAACTTCGTATTTACCAGGCTGTTTGGCATCAAGAAGTTTCTGCAACTGCGCGGGATAGGAATCGTTGGGGCGATCGGCGATTCCATAACCGAACGTTATTGAATCGCCGATACAGGCAACCTTGATTTTCGCCGCAGAAACCTCAAAGGCAAAAATCACAAACAATGCCGCAAGCGCTCTATTTAATGATATTCCTCTAATCATATCTGATACTCCTTATCGAAATTTCGCAACCTAGAACCCACTAGTTTAGAATAGCCGTAGAAAGAAGATTTATCCATTTATCAAGCGTGGAACGAGTATCCGTTTCAACTATCAGCCTTAAATACGGCTCTGTATTTGATTTGCGGATATTTATCCACCCCGTTGCATATTCGATTCTTACTCCGTCCATTTCACTGCGAGAAAGCTCGGTTGGCAGTTCGCGGGAAGCGACATCCAGCGCTCTTGCAATCGCAGCATCCTTGTCGTCGACCTTGAAATTAAGCTCTCCGGAATTGGCATAGCGCGAATTGACCTTGGCGACCATTGCGCTCGCGCTCTTGCCTTCTGCCGACGCCTCCGCGACACACTGAAGAATGCGAAGCGCCGCCAATACTCCGGAATCGCATCCGAAAAACTCCTTGAAATAATAATGGCCCGCGAGCTCACCTCCGCAAACCGCGCCCGTTTCCCTTAAAATCGGCTTCGCGAAAGCGTGTCCGACGGGAACCATAACGCCTTTGCAGCCCATCTCCGCGAGAGTTTCTATCGCGCCTCGACTCGTTCTTACGTCATAGATGACGCTCTGCGCTTCAGGATTTATCCCGAGCGAAGAGATTGTCGCCTCCGCGACGAAAGGCGTAAGATAATCGGGCTGAATAAATTCGCCGCGCTCATCTACAAACATCGCCCTGTCGGCGTCGCCGTCGAAGATTATTCCGAAGTCGAGCGACTTTTCACGGACAAGACGCGCGAGCTGTTCACGCGCATCTGCTTTAAGCGGATTTGGAGAATGATTAGGAAATCTCCCGTCGAGAACATCGTTTATAACGACAGCGCCGGGGAAAAGCTCATGCACTAAAAGCGATGACATGCCGTTCGAACAGTCAACGGCATATTTAAGTGAAGAAGGAATCGCACCGCCGCGCGAGCGCATCCACTCGACATAGCGCTTCAAATACTGTGAATTGTCTGCGGGATCTGTCGGCGACGGCTTATACGCTTTACGGTCCGTTCCGGACAAACGCTCCATAACGAGCGACTCGACCTTATCCAATCCGTCGGCGTAACCTACAGGAAGAGCTCCCTTTTTAGAAACCTTAAGGCCGTTGTCAGTGGGAGGATTATGCGAGGCCGTAACCATGACGGAGCCGTCGAAACCGTCCTCTGCCGTGAAGAAATAAACCATCGGAGTCGTGCAAAGCCCGATATCCGTCACTTCCGCACCAGCCTCGCGCAAACCTTCAATAAGCGCATCATGGACATCTGCGCTCGTTACTCGGCAATCGCGCCCGACGAGCCAGCGCTTTCCGCCGACAACCTCCACAAGCGCTTTACCGACCTCGTAAACGGTCGCGAGATCAAAATCTGCGCCGTAGGTTCCGCGCATATCGTAAGCCTTAAAAAATCCCATTTTAAGTCTCCTTTCAGTTTTAAATTTTATTTTGCGGCCGCTTCGACGATCCAATGCGGCATCGGCGGCGGCACAACGCGCGTCTCAAGAGGCTCAAAACCCGCCTCAGCCATCCACGACTTTAATTCCGCGTCGGAAAACACCCAGCCGTTTTCAGTTGTAAGAGCCATATTAACCGCAAACAAGGCGGAAAACTTCGGGCTCGTATGCGTTTCATCGGTCATCAGATCCAAAACAAAAAGCCTGCCGCCCTTTTTGAGCGCACGGCGCGCGCGCTTTAAGATATCGACAATGTCGTCGGGCGACTCCTGATGCAACGCCCCGAAAATCGTAACATAATCATACGCACCCGTCTCATACTCGTCGCTGTGATAATCACCGGCGCGACACTCGACACGTGACGAGAGAGCGAACTTCGCGACGTATCCCGCCGCTTCCGCACTGATCGCCGGAAGATCGACGGTAACGCAATTTAAATTTTCATTCGCCTGAGCAAGCAGTATCGCATACGCGCCCGGCCCGCCCGCGAGATCAAGAAGCCGCCCGCTCATTTTAGGGAGCATAGGTACGACGCTCCTGCCTATCCCCATCGCACGGCCGAACATCGCGGCGGCAAACGCCTTAGTACGCGCCTCATCCGCTCCAAGATGAATCTCGGGGCTTTCGACAGGTTTTCCAGTGCGGGCGAATTCGGACAGCTTTCCCCAGGCAGGATAAACATCGCGGTTGTAACGGATGGCCTTCGTCAAATCAGCCTTGCCGCCGGGAACGAGAGCTTCGCGCGACGCAGGAGTGTTGAAATACCTTCCGTCCTTTTTCTCCAACAGACCTTCGGCGACGCAGGCGTCGGCCAAAAGCCGCATACCGCGCTCCGACGCGTCGAAAGAGCCAGACTCTATCTTCGCGAAAACATCGCAATCCAAAGCCGCGAAAAGAACGCAGCTTCCGTAATATGCGCTGGCGAGATCGACAATTTCTTGAATGTTTTTAACGTTCATATTCATAAATTTCCCGGAATTTTACCTGTCAGGGCTTAACGCGGCGGGTCGCTACGGCCGTAAAAGGATCTTCAGGCCAATAATGCTTAGGGTATCGCCCGCGCATATCCTTGCGTACGAGCGGATAGCCCTCTTTCCAGAAAAACGCGAGATCCTTCGTTATCTGTATCGGACGCTGCGCGGGCGATAAAAGCGTCATGACGACCGGCACTCTCCCGCCCAGAACCTTCGGCGTTTCAAGAAGCCCGAAGCATTCCTGAAGTCTTACTTCCACGGTAGGCTCATCGCCTTCGTAATGAACAAGCATGTGACTGCCGCTCGGAACTTCGAGGCGCTGCGGCGCAAGACGGTCAAGCTCGCGCCTGTCATGACCTGATTCGAGAAGGATAAAATCGATCACGGCGAAAAGATCAATCTTCTCAAGATCCTTCCACTTCGAAACAGCGCCCACGAAACCTTCAAGACCGCGGAGAATGGTCTCGTCGATAAGTTCCGGCCATGTCGAATCGTTTTCGTGAACATGACGAAAAACGAAATTTACGCGCTCTTTAAGCTGCATGGACTCTTTAGTCCAGCAGGGCATATTCTCAACGCCCTTAAACCTGATTCCGTCGATGACAGCGCGCACCGCCTCTTCGCTTCCGGCCTTCTTCAACGGCTTTTCATTGAGCGAGACCGATCCGAGCATCCTACACGCAACAGCTTTGACCGAATCCGTGCGGCGATCCCATTCGCAGACTTCCTTTTCAGTTATGAAATCCGCAAACATCTCCTCAACCTCTTCTCGCCCGACGGGGGATGCCAAAAAAATTTTCGCGTTGCCAAGTCTGTCATCAAGTTCGCAGCAGACGATAAACTCCGCCTTCGCCAGCGGATCGGAACTCTCCAAAGTTGCGCCGCGTCCGGAAACCATGACGAAACTTCCGTTGCCGCGGTTTTTGGCGACCCTGTCGGGATAGGCGAGCGCTAGTGACGCGCCCTCGCTCATCCGCTTCGCCGTACGAGAAGAATCGGAAACGAACCGTTCGAATCTTTTTGAAAGCTGTATCGCCCGCCGCGCAAAAGGCCTGTTCGGCAGCTCTCTGATTTCATCAAGAATCTTTCTTATATCGGTTTCACGCGTCTTGACGCCCTCCTCGATTATCGCGGCTAAAAGCGCAACGTCCGTCGAACGCGAACCGAGCAGCATGTTCGCGAGACGAGGATGCATCGGCATGCGCGACATTCTCTCGCCTTTCTCCGTAAGTCGGCCGGAATCGTTCAGCGCGCCCAGCTGTTTCAGAAGGCCCGTCGCCTGTTCCCATGCGCTCGCGGCGGGAGGCGTCAGCCAAGGCAGGTCCCCGCGCGAAACCGCTCCCCATGAAACGCTGGTGAGAACGAGAGAGCACAGATCTGCGTCTAAAATTTCCGGTGTCATCTTGGCAGGACGCGCAGCCTCGGCGCCCTCTTCCCAAAGACGGTAGCATACACCGGCCTGAACGCGACCGGCACGGCCTCTTCGCTGTTCGGCGCGGTCGAGAGAGAGAGGAAGAGTTACAAGTTCGGTCATGCCCGTACCGGGTGAAAATCTTGGAACGCGCATTAGCCCGGAATCGATTACGCAAACTATACCGGGTATCGTAAGAGATGTTTCGGCGATTGATGTCGCGAGAATGACCTTGCGGCGGCAGGACGGTTCAAAAACCCTATCCTGTTCTTCCTTAGGAAGACTTCCGTAGAGCGGGAGAATGTCGATATCGCTGAGATAATCAAGCGATTCCGCGGCACGGCGGATTTCACCCTCTCCCGGGAGAAAAACGAGAATATCTCCTTCTGTTTCCTTTATCGCGCGCGATACGGCGCCGGAAACAGTCATATCGCCCAGATAGCGGGTTTCTACCGGGAACATGCGGCCTTCGGCATGAACAACCTCTGCGTCACGGAGATGAGTGGAAACCTCATCCGCGTCCAAGGTCGCCGACATTACCATTAGTCTCAGATCCGGCCTTAAAGCGCGGCGGACTTCGAGCGCGAGCGCGAAACTCAGATCGCACGCGAGGGAACGCTCATGAAATTCATCAAAAATAACAAGCCCGACATCGGACAGTTCAGGATCGGAGATAAGACGCTGTGTCAAAAGACCTTCAGTCAAAATCTCTAGACGTGTGGACGAAGAGATTTTCCGCTCGAGCCTGACCTGATAACCGACAAGTCCGCCGACGGACGTACCGAGCTTTGACGCGATATACGAAGCCGAAGAGCGTGCGGCGAGCCTGCGCGGCTCGAGCATGATGATCTTTTTGCCTTCCAGCCACGGCTCATTTAAAAGCGCGGCCGGAACACATGTCGTCTTTCCGCTCCCGGGGGGTGCGGTCAAGACGAGAGATTTATTGTCGGCAAGCGCACTTTTTATCTCTTCTAATTTCTCTTCGACGGGAAAATTCAATTTATTCACCCTTAGCTGCAGACGAGCGTAATTCTCTATACAGCACAGTCTGGCCTACTCCGATATAAAAAGCCGTTAATATCGAGAGTATTTGATTTCATATTTTAACCTGTTAAATATCGCGGGTAAGTTCCCATGTTTTCACGAGCATACGCGGAATATGGAACGGACCTTTGAAAATATTGCCCTTCGCGGGCTGGGCCACCGTCCCGTCGCGGTGCAGGTATCCGTACCATTCCGGATGTTTCTTATCCCTTAGATGCTTCCATGCCCAGTCGGATGAAAGTTTATGCCATTCGAGATATTTCTTATCGCCGGTAAGCCTGTAGGCGTAGGCGGTCGCGATGATCGTCTCGCATTGAGGCCACCAGAACTTCATATCCTGCTCGTAGCATTGAGGAGGAAGATTGCGGCAGTCCTTAAAGGAAATTATTCCGCCGTATTTCTTATCCCAGCCCCAGGCCCAAGACCAGTCGAGAATCTTGAGAGCCGTCCTGAGAAGCGCGGGGTCTTCGCGGTCGACGGCGACGTCCATCAGGAACCAGCTCGTTTCTATGCAGTGTCCGGGGTTTATCACGCGACCGGAAAGAGTGTCGATAAACTCTCCGTTAGGCCCCACCGTTTCGAGAAGCGCCTTGAACTCCGGATGGATAAAATATTTCTCGAGAAGATCTATGGATTCGGTAATCTGTTCGTCGAAAACCGGGTCGTCGGAAACCTGCTTCAAAACGTTCGCCACGTTGATGAGAATCATCGTAAGCGAATGGCCCTGGGCCTTGAGCGCGTCGGTATACTTCGACGGCATCCACTTTTTACCGCCGGCGACAAATTTCCGTATCCGTTTGAAAAGTTCAACCGCCTTCTCCGCCCACGCCTTGTCACCGCTCGCAAGCGCGTATTCCGCATACGCGATCGCCGCAAAGCACTCGGAGAAAACATAGCGGCGCTTTCTGAGTCCGACACCGTCTTCGGTAATCTCAAAAAACGCGCGACCGTCCTTATCGAAACAGTATTTCTCGAGAAATTCACAGCAGCTCAACGATGCGGCAAGCCACTTTCTGTCTTTCTTTACGTGATTGTAGGCGTAAGCGCACATCCAGCCGAAGCGGCCCTGAAACCAGACGCTCTTCGTCGTATCCATTAAAGAGCCGTCTCGATCAAGACACGTATAAACTCCGCCATGCTTCTTATCGAGGCCGTGTTTCAGCCAAAACGGCATTATATTCTCAATAAGCTCCTGCCTGTAAAGTTTATTCCATTTCTGCCAATATGCGCTTTTCATTACGGTTTCCTTTTTTGCTATCAGTCGTTAGTCGCTAGTCGTCAGTCGTCAGTCGCTAGTCGCTAGTTAAACTACTAACCACCAACAACTAATCACTAACAACTAACCCCTAACTACTAACAACTAACCACTAACAATTAACCCCTGACTACTTATACCCGATCTTTTTAAGACGGCTGACGATCCCGGCCTTCTGCTCCTTCGTAAGGGGCTTCAACGGCACGCGGACCGTACCGAGATCGACGCCGTGAACGGCACACATCGCCTTACCCGCAGCGACGCCGCCGAACTCGACGAGGATATCGACGATATCGCACACCTTCTTCATAAGCTTTTGGGAGGTCTTAAGATCGCCCTTCTTGACAGCGTCCCAAATCTTATAATAGATACCCGCCGAATAGTTGTACGTGGAGCCGATGGCTGATTCCGCACCGAGCGCGACCGCACCGGCGAACCATTCGTCGATACCCCACGTGATATCATATTTACCTCCGCAGGCCTTAAGGCAGCGCTGATACATATAGAGATCGGGATAGTTGAACTTGATGCCGGCGAGATTCTTGATCTTGCCGTCGGCGGCCTTTAAGAACGCTTCCATATCGAAAGTGACTCCGCTCATCGAAGTGTGGTAATAGTAGAACGGAATCTTGTCGGCGTACTTGAGAGCCTCGTTAATATAATCGATAAGACCCTGGATCGAACCGGGACGGAAGAAACAAGGCGGTACGATCGAAGTTGCGTCCATTCCGATCTCCTGGGCGTAACGCGCGAGTTCCTGAGTATCAGGAAGCGACAAGGAACCCACATGGGCGATGAGGTAAAGTTTACCCTTCGCGGCTTTCGTCCAGGCCGCAAAGACTTTCTTACGCTCCTCGGTCGAGCAGTGAACGCCCTCGCCTGTCGTTCCGCTCACATAGACACCCGTAACATTCTGCTTGATAAGCATTTGAGCCTGCTTTGGGATGACGTCGTAATTAACGCTGCCGTCATCGTTAAACGCTGTGTGAGCTGCCGCAATAAGGCCTTTGAGTTTTTTGATTTTCATTTTTAGTTTCCTTTATTAAAGCTCCTTGAGCCGTACTTATATACGCGACTTGTTTTCTAATGATATTATATCATATTTGACGATACATTGAATTACTTACCTTGAGTCAAAGGGCAAGTGACAAATGTCGGCTCGAAGCACCGCTTCTCGGCTTTAGGGCAGCGAGGGCTGAAAGCACAGCCGACCGGCCAGTCGGTAGGAGGGGGGACTGTCCCCTTTATGTCATAAAGATCTGCGCCTTTGGGCGCATCAAGGCGCGGCACTGCGGCTGCCAGCCCCTGCGTGTACGGGTGACGCGGCGAGCGCAGAACCTCTACAACCTTTCCGGACTCGACGATTTCACCCGCGTACATGACATTCACAAAATCCGAATACCGGGCGACAAGTCCAAGATTATGGGTAATAAGCAATACTGCCGTTGAACGTTCACGGGCGACCCGGTCGACAAGATCGAGAACCTCCTTCTGGGTAATCACATCCAATGCCGTCGTCGGCTCGTCCGCGACGATAAGATCGCTTTTCGCCGCCAACGCCATCGCTATCATCACGCGCTGCTGCTGACCTCCGGAAAGGTTGCACGGATATTTCTTCGCGGTCTCCGGAGGAAGCGACACGGCCTTTAACAATCCGGTGATTTCAGACTTGTCGTTTTTCCCCAACGATTCCGCAATCTGAGCGCCTACTTTCATTACAGGGTTCAGCGACTGCATCGGATTTTGAAAAATATACGAAATCTTAGGACCGCCGGTGATTTTCCCCGAAATCTCGGCTCTGTCGACCAAAGCGCCTAAACTCAACGCCGTGAGAGATTTACCGCACCCGGATTCGCCCACAATCGCGACACGCTGACCTTTGTCGATTTTAAAGGAGACGTCTCGCACAGGAACGGACAGACGCCCTTCAACTTTGAATGCAATGCGGAGATTTTCTACTTCAAGCAACATTACCGGCGCTTCTTAAGAATCTTTTTAAAGACGATATTCATAGCGACAACAAGCACGGCGCCGCCGAGTATCCACGGCCCGTACGAGGAAGCCGTATCGGCACCTTTAAGAACGAGTTCGCGATACGTGATGTCTCCGACCGTCTTCGCGAGAACATACCCTACGACCGCCAGTACGGCAGACCAGATCCCAGCACCGAGAGCGGTAAAAAAGGAAAAGGATGCAAACGGCATTTTGGCGATTCCGGCAGGAATCGAAATGAGCTGACGTATACCGGGTATGAGGCGACAGATGAATGTCGTCGCTCCTCCGTACCTGTTGAATACGGCGCACGATCTATCGAGGGATTCCTTCTTGATGAAGAAGTATTTTCCGTACTTTTCAAGAAACGGCTTACCAGCCCAAAGCGCGAGATAATAATTCACATACGCTCCGAGAAGCGACCCCAGCGTACCGACGATTACACTTAAAACAACCCCGATCCAGGGCGAAAAAGGCCCCAACTCACCGCGCGCGGCAAGAAAACCGGCCGGGATCATAACCACCTCGCTGGGGAACGGAATAAAACTCGATTCAATCGCCATAAAGACAAAAATCAAAACGAAGCCCCATGTCGGAGCGGCGGCGACGAATGAGTCTATATTTGAAGCGATAGCCTCTAACATATCTGGAACTCCTTGAATTTCACCCTGTTATAAGGCCTTGGAACAACCTGTGTGATATCATCTGAGAAATTCTTTATCGTAATATCTCCCAAGAGCCTGTCGTATTTCGAATACGAGCAGACAAGTTCCACGGCCAAAGCATAGTCGCTCGAACTTTTTATCTCCGGGATAAGCGCCGTCGGCCCCGGGCAGTTGACGGGCGCGATAACGACACCGGCATTCTTCTCGCCTCTAAGTCGCGCGTTATCGGCGCGGTCGCGCCCCAAAATGACGCCCGTACCGTCCGGAAGGCGGAAACGCCGCCCAACGACGAGAAGTTCGACGAGCCTGCGACAAGAAAGCGTTTCGTGGTCTTTAAGATCTTTAAGTTTTCTGCAAAAGCCCTCTTCCGTAAGCTTGCAGCCTCCGGCGGGCGAAGGATATTCTTTAATGCCGAACTCTTCGGCGAGAGCGATTTGGCGGTCGCGGGACCTGCCTTGGATATCAAGGAGAGCCTCACGGTTTAAGATTCCTTCCGTCTCGGGAATCGTCGGCTCCATAAGTTTCGCGGACAAGGGCCTTATCAAACGCCCTTTCAATCCCGAATCGCGCTCGACGATGCCGAGAGACTGCCTGTTCTGGCTCATCGGCCTCTGACCCATCACTTCGCCGGTGGCGACGAAATCGAATCCGCGCTCAACCATCAGCTCGCCGGCTCTCTTTATCATCGTGGCATGACAGTCGATGCAGGGATTCATCGCACCGCCGAATCCGCGTCTGGGATTTTCCACAAGAGCGATGATATCGTCGGTGAAATCAACTAGATTAAGCTTAACGCCAAGCGCATCGGCCGCCGCCTGAGCCGTGTCGGAAGAGAAAAACGGACTCGTGAAACACAAGGCTTCAACTTCCGCTCCGGCGCGTTCGAGAACGCGTATCGCGAGCTGACTGTCGAGCCCGCCGCTCATCAGTGAAAAACCTCTCGCCTTCTTCATCCGAAAATCCTTTCGATCAGATTCGCCTTTCTTACCTTTATGCGGTTGCCGCTCGTCGGCGTTAAAACAAACTTCGACACCTTGTCGACGGGGAGTTTCAACGGTACGTCGTGCTCCGCCAAATACCGCCCCCTGAACGACGCTCTCACCGAGTCGACGCCGTCGACCGCGAAAACAGGCTCGCCCTTTTCGTAATCGACAGTAAAAACCGCTTTACTGTCGTTGCGCACATCAAGCGTCAGGAGCAGTTTTCGCGGACGCGCGTCGAGCTCTGCAAAAACCTTGGCGATATAAACCTTCAGCATTCTGCATGAAGGATCGCCGGGGTCTATGACAACGCTCGCGCGCTCCATAAAACTCTTACGCCTCGGGCCAGAGTTCATGCGCCATTTCGCGCAGTTTGTACTTCTGTATCTTCTGAGACGCCGTCATCGGGAAGACATCGAGGAAGTGTACATACTTCGGAATCTTGAACCAGCTGATCTGATCTTTGCAGAAGACCTGAACGTCATGCTCCGAAATGGTCGAACCGTCCGAGCGGATGATGAACGCCGCGGGCTGCTCGCCGTATTTCTTAGAGGGGCAGCCGACAACAGCGACATCGCGAATGCCGGGCATCGTACCGAGGAAGTCCTCAACCTCCTTGGGCGAAATGTTCTCTCCGCCGCGGATGATGAGGTCTTTAAGACGACCCGTGATGAAGTAGTAGCCTTCCTCATTCATACGCCCGATATCGCCTGAGTGGAGCCAGCCGTTCGCGTCGATGCACTTCGCGGTCTGTTCGGGCATGTTATAATAGCCCTTCATGTTGTTAAAGCCGCGGCAGCAGATTTCGCCGTCTTCGCCGATAGGAGCGATTTCGCCGGTCTCGGGGTTGATGATGGCGACCTCGATACCGGGAAGCGCCTGTCCAATGGTCTGACACTTGCGCTCGATGGAAGGCTCGAAATAGCGCGTCATCGTCATAACGGGACCGGCCTCGGTAAGACCGTACGGATTCGTTATCTCCTTCATGAACATCTTGTCCTGAGCCTGCTGCATACGATGTACGGGGCAAGCCGAGCCAGACATGATGCCGGTTCTGAGGGAAGTGAAATCGAACTTGTCGAAAAGCGGATGGTCGAGCATAGCGATATACATCGTCGGAACGCCGTATGTCGCCGTGCACTTCTCCTTTTCAATCGACATCATAACCTGAACGGGATCGAACTTCTCGAGGAAGACCATTGTAGAGCCGTGGTTTACACAGCTCATGACGCCCAAAACGCAACCGAAGCAATGGAAGAGCGGAACGGGGATGCAGACGCGGTCGCGCGAAGAGAGATTCTGGCACGCGCCGATCCAAAAGCCGTCGTTGGCGATATTGCGGTGGGTGAGCTGAACGCCCTTAGGAAAACCGGTCGTACCCGAAGTGTACTGCATGTTTACGACATCGTTGACGTCGCACTCGGCCTGACGGGCGATATACTCCTCCTGGGTCACTTCGCAAGCGAGAGACTTAACCTCATTGAGAGAATACATTCCGCGGTGCTTCTCTCCGCCGAGGAAAAATACGCGCTTCAAATGCGGATACTTTTTAGATTTCAATTCGCCGCGCGGACATTCCTTCAGTTCAGGAACGAGCTCATTGATTACCTGAACGTAATCGCAATCGCGGAAACCGTTGATGACGAAAAGATTTTCGGCGTCGGACTGCGAAAGCGCGAAGTCCATCTCATGATTCTTATAGTTCGTGTTGAGCGGCAGAAGAATCGCGCCGATCTTGGCGGTCGCGAACATGAGAACGACCCAATGCGGAACGTTAGTCGCCCAGAGAGCGACCTTTTCGCCGCGCTTGATCCCCAGAGCCATAAGACCCTTCGCCACAAGATCGACCTCTTCGCCGAATTCGAACCAGGTAAGACGGAAATCACGGTCGGCGTAAACGACCGCATCGTTCTCGCCGCAGCGGGCGATCGTCTGGTCGAGAAGCTGACCTAAAGTATATTCGCGGATAACGGGGAGATTATGCCACGGCACGCCCGTGGAAACAGACTGCTTAAACGGCCCTTTCGACGGCGCGGTACCGTAGGGATCGGTGAGCTTAAACTCTTTCATTGTCATTGCCTCTTAATGCTAAAAGTCATAAATGTTCATATTTTACCATATTTGCGCCGAAGAGTGCTGAGAAAAAAGAAAGACGGCTTTAAAAGCCGTCCTTCCTTTTCGCTTTATGAAGCTTACTGCAATTAGGCGCCGAGCTGCATGCGGCAGAAGCGCTTGATCGTGATGGGAGCTCCGACCGTCTTGGCGACGCCGTCGAGATACTTCTCAACGGTGACTTCGCCGTCGGCGACGTAATCCTGCTTCGTAACGCAGACCTGAGTGCAGTACTTGGCGGCCATACCCTTCTTGATGCCGACGAGAGCCTGCTCGGGAGGAAGCTTACCCTTCTGCTCCTTGAGAGCGTTGAGCTTGATCTCGAGCTCGGCGTCGATCTCGGCCTGAGGAACGTCCTCGGGGTTGACGTACTTAGGAGCGTTGGCGGCGATCTGGAGGCAGATCATGTGAGCCGCGTCAGCGAGCTCGGCGGCGTCAGCCTTCTCGCAGGCGAGCTCAACGAGAACGCCGATCTTACCGCCCATGTGGATGTAGCCGGAAAGAACGCCCGCGCCCTCGAGCGCGTAACGCTCGCTGCGGCGGATCTTGACGTTCTCGCCGGTCTTGGTAAGAAGCATCTTGTAGTCGTCGTTAAGCGTAGCTTCGATATCCTTACCCTCGAGCGCGACCTTGGCGGCGTCGTCGACGAACTTGATGAACGCTTCGGTCTTGGCGACGAAGTCGGTCTCGCAGTTGACTTCGGCGAGAGCCATCGTCTTCTTGTCGGCGGCTTCGGCGAGAGCGATGATGCCCTGCTTGGACTCCTTGTCGACGCGCTTGGCGGCGACGGCGAGACCCTTCTCGCGGAGGTACTTGATAGCCTCTTCCATGTTACCGTTGGTGGCGGTGAGAGCTTCCTTGCAAGCGCCCATACCGGCGGCGGTCGCTTCGCGAAGTTCCTTGATTTCCTGAATGGTAATAGCCATTGTAAAAAACCTTTCGTTAAAAATTGTTTATTGAATTACTCGGCAGCG
The DNA here is from genome assembly GCA_017520845.1 of Kiritimatiellia bacterium. Lineage (GTDB taxonomy): Bacteria > Verrucomicrobiota > Kiritimatiellia > RFP12 > UBA1067 > UBA1067. The sequence goes on from JAFXEU010000044.1 coordinate 47,376, forward strand.
GGAGCTTCGGCGGCAGGAGCCTCGGCGGCGCGGGCGGCGGCCTCGGCCTCAACGACGGCGGCCTGACGCTTAGCCTCGAGATCGGCCTTAGCCTTGGCCTCGGCGGCCTCCTTGGCGGCGCGGGCGGCGGCCTTGACGTTAACAGCTACAGAAGCCTTGCGGGGAGCGCGCTTGGCGCCTTCCTTCGCACCGCTCTTGGCCTTACGCTCGGCGCGGGCGGCCTTCTCGGCCTCGTCACGCTTGGCGCGATCGGCCTCGCGCTTGCGGTTCTCTTCAGCGGCCTTGGCGCTGTACTCGTCGTTGGCGGTCTTGATGACCTTGGTGAGACCGCCGAGAACGAGCTCAACGCCGCGGACGGAGTCGTCGTTTCCGGGGATTACGTAATCGATCGGCTCGGGGTCGGCGTTCGTATCGACGATAGCGACAACGGGGATACCGAGACGGACGGCTTCCTTAACGGCGTTCTGCTCGCGGACGACGTCAACGATGACGACGGCGCCGGGCTGCTCGGCCATATCGGCGATACCGGTCAGATTCTTCTCGAGCTTGTTGAGCTCGCGGCGGAGCATCGAAGCTTCCTGCTTGTGCTCGGAGAGCTCGCCGCCGTTAGCCTTGGCCGTAGCCTGGAGCTGACGCATACGCTTTACGGAAGAGCGGATCGTCTTGGCGTTGGTGAGCGTGCCGCCGAGCCAGCGCTCGGTGATGTAGAACTGGCCGACGGAAGTCGCGCAGTCCTTGACGAGTTCGGAAACCTGCTTCTTGGTGGCGACGAAAAGGATGTTCTTACCGGCGAGAACGGTGTCGCGGAGGAACTGAGCGGCTTCGTCAAGGAGAGTGACGCTCTGGGTGAGATCGATGATGTGGATACCGTTGCGCTTGTCGAAGATATAACCTTTCATCTTCGGGTTCCAACGCTTCGTCTGGTGACCGAAGTGGAGACCGGCGTCGAACATATCCTTGAGCGTAATACCCGTAAGGGCGGAGGTAGGCATTTCCATCTTTTTGTTCCTTTCAATCTTTAAAAAGTTAGATTAATCCGCTTTGTCCGGGGTTATGGAGAGACCCGAATCATTCGCTTCATCTTCTTCCACTCGGAAAAAGATTCATATAGTATACCAAAACCCGAACTCAACCGCAACTGCAAATGTTCCTGAAATGGTGAAATCGCAAAAGATAGGAATAGTCCACTTATTGTAAGACCTTTTTTGGTATAATAGCCAAGAAATTGAATATGACGAATTCAGCAGATAAACCATCTCACGGCATAAAAGCCAAATTGAACGCGCTCCATCGGAGGATGGGCGATTTCTGGTGGTATTCATTAATGCTCTTTCTCGCCTGCCGCGCCGCCGACGCGCTCAACGCGTTCGTCGGGCTTTGGCTCGTGCCGAAATACGTGCCGCCCTCGGAACTCGGCGCGGTAATGCCCTTAATGCAGTTCGCGAACTTTCTCGCGATTCCGATCGCCGCGTTCGCAAACACATTCAGAAACGAACTGACCCGGCTTTCGGTCAACAGGGAATTCGGAAAACTCAAAACCCTGATGCGAGGCGTTTTTGTCGCGAGCGCGATATTTATGTTTTTGGCGATTATCGCAGCTCGACTGATAATGCCGGCGTTCTTGGAGCGGATCCGTATCGTCGAAGGCTCGCTCGGACTTATCATCATCGCGACATCGTTCGTCTCAGCCGTTTCGCCGATCTATTCCAACGCGCTTCAGGCGCTTAAAAAATTCAAGGCCCAATCTGTTATCAGCATCATCGGCGCACCGATTCGATTGCTCACGATGCTCGTGACGATGCCCTTTCGCGCGCTGTCGGGCTACTTCATCGGCCAGGCGTCAATCCCCGTTTTCAGCATGACAGCCTCTGTCATCGCCCTTAAAAAAGAACTCTCCGTCAAAGCCGAGCCTTATTGGAATAAAGAAACCGTTAAAAAATTCTCAAAACTGTTTTTTATATTCATATCCATAGGCTTAATCGACGGATTCTTCCTTCTTGTAGAAGCTACAGTTCTCAGACAGCGCCTATGCGATCTTGATTCCGCCGGCTACTATATGGCCTCGAGATTCTCGGAAATTGCGGGCTTTCTGTCCGGGACATTGTTATTCACCATATTCCCTTTTACCGCCGAAAAATCCGCTAAAGGCGAAAATGCATCCCCCCTTGTGATCAAATCTCTGATCGTCAACGCGGCGTTTTGCTCGTTACTGGCCATGCCGTTCGTTTTCTTCGGCAAAACAATTCTCTCCTTGTTGCCGCACGGCGAACAATACGCCGCCTATTGGTGGGCGATTCCATGGATGATCGGCATAACATTTTTATGTTCGATAATGGCTTTCTATCTTACGGCGGAATTCTCCGCCAATAGATTCAAATTCCTGAAATGGTATCTGCCGATTGACTTCGCCTATCCCGTACTGCTCCTTCTTGTCACGGGCCACGGCTACTTCACAGGACTGATTCCCGCATCATGGACAGGATTCTTAACCGCCCACAACATATATTCCCTTGAAACCATGCTTTGGTGGATAACCGCAATAAATGGGCTGAAGGCTATCATTTGCATTATATCAATCGCCAAGGCCAGATGTCGTACTACATAAACTTCTACTACTATGGACGATTTAATTTCTAAAGAAGACAGCTATTACATCAGCAAACGCCAGGATATGCTGAAGTTTATTGATATCAAAGTCAGTAAAATTCTTGAAATCGGCTGCGGAGAAGGAAATTTTGCCACAAATTTCACCGATGTAGAATATTGGGGCGTTGAACCGGTAACGCAACACGCGAAGGCGGCAGAACAAAAAGGATTAAAAATCCTTAACGGACTCTATGAAGATGTAGAAAATAAAATACCTGACTCATATTTCGATCTGATCGTCTGCAATGATGTTATTGAACATATGCTCGATCCGATAGGATTCCTCAAAACCGTTAAAACGAAACTAAAGCCTACTGGCAAACTTATCGCCTCGATTCCAAATATCCGCTACGCACCGATTTTATACAAACTCATTTTTGAAGCCGATTTTGAATATGTCCAATCCGGAATTATGGATTATACTCATCTGCACTTTTTCACCCATAAAAGTTTCCGCAGGATAGCCGAATCAACGGGTTGGAACGTCGATTTGATCGAGCCGATCAACATTCAGCCGTTCAAGCCGGTTAAAAAGTTATTGCTTAAGTTCTTAGAGAGAAAACATCACGACTTGCGCAATGTTCAATTTGCAGTAAGGCTATCTATTTCTTCATCGACAGAACCCTAACTTATGCTATCCTTTGAAGAAACTTTACAAACCAAAGACAGTGCTTATCCATAAAAGACCTAACTCTTTTCTGAAAACGACGAACAAAGGTTCTCCCCGCTCCAATATAATACCCTGTCACTCCAAATGCTTCATATTTGGGATACTTATTTCGCAAATATTCCAACTGAGCAAAAAAACGCGGCGCAATGCACCCTCTTGAATAATGCTGACATTTCATCTTCAATATCCGCGTTAAAACTGCGTACTCAAGACGCGCACTCATACAAAAGTCTTCAACGTATAAGTCAAAAGAAAGTTTTTCATCGAACCTAAGCCTATGCTTAGCGAAGAGCGAAGAATGAACAATAACGCACTGGCAATCCAATGTTTCTACCTGCGTTCCGACGTTAACCGATGCCCCAAGTTCACGTACGCCCGAACCATCCTTTTCACTTTCTAATATTTGTCCGTAAAACACCCCTTCCCACACCTCTAAAAATAACGGATGAAATTTTTTTTTAAGCACGCCGCCGATAGGCCCATATATTGAATTTTTATCCGCTTTCTCCAACAACATTACCGGATCTTCAAGAAACTGAAAATCTTCATGACAGAAAATCAGCCACGTGTCCGCATCGACAAACTTCTCAATCTTCCGATTGTAACAAACTGAAATATACTCATTACGCTCCCTATTATCTATCGGCTCCAGCCGACAGTTTGAGACAAATGAATTTTTCGCGACACATTTATCATACATCGCATAATCTCTGACAACCGATATAATAATTGGACTATTCATTTTCATTCGTTACCTTTATAACACCCTCATCAATACCGGTCATAGATACGCCTTTATAATCTATTTTGGCAGCGCCATCACCCGCTATAAGTTGAGCGATACGATTTAAAATTAAAGCGTCGATGCGCGTAATAGGTTTTTCGGCGACTTGATACGGCCAACCGATCGGCGCGAGCATCAGTAAATTACCATTGGCGCAAGCCTCGAATAATTTACCGCCAGGCTTATAAAGCGGCGAGAATCCCTTGTTAGCGAGCGTAATAACGCTGTAGCCCGCCTCGAAAGCGCGCCGCGCTATTTCACGCTCTCCTTGGCTGATACAAGGCGATATCAAGACCGCGCCTTTTTGCGCCGCGTCAAAGGCAGAGCTAAGTCTATCTTCGAACTCGCTCGTTACTAAGGCTGGCGGAGCGTCTTTAATCAGATTGCCGCGGCCATCTCGCGCATAGGCGAAGAAGCGCCGCGAACATTGAATCTGATGAAACGAATGACGCGTTAGTAAAAAGTGGTTACCTATCGCCGAGAACCAGCCGACAGCTTGAATATTGAGCTTACGGGTCACCTTGAATAAATCCGGCCTCTCGCGCTTAACTCCCAAACGCCGGGGATTATCGCGAAGATAAGCAATCATTCTGTCGAGCTGTCCGCGCCTAAACAAAATTACATCTACATACCCTTCAGCCCAGAATCGCGCTCGCACGCTCGCGCGCGCATTACCCGACGCGACGTTCCGCGCCTCGTCGCGTGCGACGAGGATTTTCAGCGCCTCACTCGCTGAACGCGACTTAAACGAGCCAACGATATTTGAGAGCGTTTTACCCTTAGGCAACGGCTCCCTAATAAACAATATACCATGAAAATGATCAGGCATCAGCTGACTCTCTATCAACTCCACCTGAGACCAGCGCGTCGGTATTTCACGCCAACATTCAAGAACAGCCAAGCCAATCGCCGATGGTTTGAACGCCCATTGATCTTCGCTCTCTTTAACTACACGGCCTAAAATCGGCCTCCGATCTTCTAAAACAATAGTAATCTCATAAATCATTCGCTTCGAATAATCCCAACCCCGCAAGCGCCGCCCCATACGCGGAATAGTCTCGCGCTTAAGGCGACCAAATTCATCTAACGTCCAGCCGGGCATAAAAGATTTCAATGTTACTTATACCTTTTAGTAATTTCGCAATAATTCCGAAAACCTACTTCAGCATGAAATCCAAAAACACTTTTTAAGCCTTTATGATAGTCAGTTAGATGTTCAACTGAAAATTTCGCAGCAGTCCTCGGATCTGCTATTTTATACTTAGTTGCATAAGTCTTATCAAAAAAAGGAAGCGTCTTACAAAAAAATACATCATCTCCCATAATCGTCCAAAAATACGGAAGATATTTCCAAAACTTCTCATACCTCATTGCTGCTGCGCAACAAATATCATGCGACCTCAACGAAAGCCCGCCATTTCCAACAGGATATCTTTTAGGTGAATAAAAATCATACCATACACTTCTTCCTCCCCAGGGCGCACCAATATAATCATACTTTCCTAGAAAATCGCTTAAATTACTTCCTGTTACAATACCGTCTGGCTGAATCATAAGAAGGTATTCAGTAGAAAACCTACGATAAAGATTCGAAATAATGTCTATGCATAAACTTTTAGGTGATCCTACTATCAGTTTTTTCTCTACTTGAAGCGAAATAGAATATTTATCGCAAAACTTTTTTATTAAATCTGTTGCCTTATTGACTACCAACACAGAATTAAGCACTCCCAATTTATCAAAGGCACTTAAAAAAGAATGTTCAACTCTATAAAACTCTCTATCTAACCTTGCATCATCATAAAAATAATACTGTACAGCAGTAACATTAACATAATCACTCCCAGAAAAACTACGTTCTCTAAGCCAAATAAGTTCTTTTTTTTGATATTGAGCTAACATTACTTAATTCCTTGGTGTAATCACAATCTAAAAAGAATCGGGCAACATTTCTCTAAAATCTTACCGATCAATGCAATCGCCTTAATTAAGCAAGGCATTTTGGAACCTATATAAGTAAACACTCGAGGCAAAAATGCGCCTTCCATTTTTTCACGGATATAATCAGCTTTTTCGTCAGGAGTTATCTCGACAGCATCAACAATTGGATTATCAGCCTTGCCTGTTTTTATCCACTTATCAGCCCAATATACATAATTAGAAGTATGAGTCGCCCTATTATCAGACAATCCCATATTTGATATCAGCCGCTCTTTAGGAACTACACTTAAATACCCTTCCGCAAGAAATAATAGCGAAAGTTGTACATCCCAAGTTGATAAACCGTTCTCTAAGCGCTTTATATATTCAAAAAAAACCTTCTTATAATACCGCGTCATTTTTGATGACGATATTGCCTTCTCAAAGCGAGTTGAATGACGATAATTTTCTACGTCATACTTTTCCCAAACTCGTCTCCAACTAGCCCATCCCCACACATCCATATGACGCGAAAAATGGTAAGATGCTCTCGTGTCGCTTTGAAGATTAAAGAAGTTAAAACCATTTATCGCGCCAACTCTTTCATCATTGCGATATTTCTTTAACATAGCTGTTGCAAAACGGAAAAAATCTAATGTTGGAGCACAATCATCTTCGAGAATTATACCTTCTTCCTCTTGCTCAAAAAACCATGTAATCGCACTACTTATAGAAAGCTTGCACCCGAGATTCTTATCTCTAAAAAGAGTTTTTACATCACATGGCCAATCTACAAGAGATACACACTCTTGTACACGACAACATAACTCTACTTCCCCATCTCTATCAAGTCGAGGACCATCTACTGCAATATATAACTTTTTAGGTGCCGCGCTACGTATTGCTGCTATTTGCGACGCCATAAAATCTGGTCTATTAAAACCGACTAACAAAACACTTGCGCATTCAAATGGCTCAATAGATTGCACAATAGAAGCCTCACTCATTTAAAGGCCTCCTTTTTTAATTTAGCCTTTATTTTGTAGCAAACCCCTTCAATAAGAAACATCGGGTATGAAAGCAAAATTTTAAGCCTATTTGAAAGAGATGGAGCGCACGGCTTTTGAGTAAAAATAAAGTCGCAGATTTTCTTCATATCTTCTATCCACACTCCATACAACTGCTCTTTGATCGCATGTATGTTGGAGCGAACTGATAACACCTGACTTTCTGCAATTGCTATTGGCCTATCCGCGTCGAAAAGTATTCCGTTTACCCCGTCCTTGATATACTCGTTCATCGTTGCGTCATTGTGCGCTACAACACATTTACCCATCGCCATCGCTTCAAGAAACGCCATGCCGATGCCTTCCTTTCGGCGCGGCGCTACGACTATTTCACACGCGGCGATTCGTGAAAGGTATTCCTCGCGACTGAGAAACTCATTCCCTTTTTTAACATCGAAAGTATAACCTAGTTCCGCCGGGAAGAGTTTTTTTACCGTATCCTCAGAAATATCGCCGCGCTCCCAAAGGAAAACACGCTTAGATTCGCCTTCTTCGTGCGGAAAATCAGACGGGTTTGGGAAATAGCGAACAGCCAAAATATTTTTTACGCCGCATCTTTTAGCGTGTTCCGTCACCTTATCACAAAATGAAATAACCCCCATCCCGCTCCACGCGATGCGCTTCCATTGCCAATAGCTCGCCCATTCGTTATCATACATCGGAACAAATACATTCTTTTTGCCGCGAAAGAAAAACTTATTCCTTGAAATAGGAAACTCCCAGATTATAACCCCATCATAATCCGCAGCAATTTTTTCGGCTTGAGTACGATAATAGCGATTATAATAATGCTCATCCACCGAATAGCTTTTTCGCACAATATCCAAAAAGAACTTAACCGACCCGGTTCTTTTATGATATTCATGATCTATAAAAAGCCACTTCATCTTACTAGACCCACAAAATATTCATCAAATTGCTGTGCGATTTCGGACCATGAATAAACAGGTATATCACGCGCGGCATTTTCGGAGAGCCTCTGGCACAATGCTGGATTAGAGGCAAGTTTTTCAATCAGCGGCGCATAATCTCCATTCTTAGCTAAGAGCGCGTTCTCGCCGTTTTTGAAAAAGTTATTGGCCTCTCCATCAAAGCCGAGAATCGGCTTTTTCCAACGAAGATATTCCTGGAGCTTGGCGTTACAGTCTTGATCGGATGTGCATACAAACGCATCCGCCTGACTCATTACATTAAACTGCTCTTCTTTACTAAGCCACCCGAGAAATATGCAATTGTCACTTTCATACTTAGATAGATATGCTTCATTCTGGCCGGTTAAATAAAGTTTTATGTCTTTAGGCAATTTAGTCATCGCCGCGCAAATATCTGCTGTTCGCTTCCATTTAGCTTTATCACCTGTATAAACAATATTAAAGCGGCCTTCTAACTTTATGTCACCTTTAACTATCAGCTTCTCAATCGGATCTGCACCGTTGGGAATATATTTGCACTCCACTCCCCACTTACGCCCGATTTTCTGCAGTTCGTAACTTAAAGTCACTACCGCATCAGAGTTTTTAACTATGCGCTTTTCCATCCAATTCATCAGAACCTTGCCGGGCCAACCGAACAAATCTCCCCAAATCCGCCCGTAATGATCGTCCCAACCGTGAACAACTTTAAAAGTTTTGTGTTTACAGAGAAATCTGCGGCAAATCAAAGGATGCAGCGCGACCGTAGACCCGTACGTATAAATTACATCAGGCTTGAATTCATCGATTTTCTTGGCGAGCGCACGCGGACTTTTAGATGTTTTCCACCCGCACCACCCGACAGCCCAACCTAATTTTTCAAGATTGTACCCGATGGCATCTATCGAATACGGCGCGTTTCTAAAATGCTCATCGCAACTCTGGCTTTCAAACCAGGGCCTGCGCGTGCTGGAGACATATAAAATCCGCTTCAAATTCCTTATTTCAACTTGGGAAGCTCGGGTATGACTTTGCAGCGCACCAGGACTTCGAGAGCGGAAGAAACTTCGCCGAGTTCCTTTTCGGGATGCGGAGACTTGCGGTAGTTTTCGAGGCATGAGCGGAAATCATCGGCGTAAACGCCTTCGTTCGCGTAGGAAATGACTTCGGCGAGAGCCTTGAGCGTTTCCGCAGTTGCCGATTTCGGATCGGGAATTTTAGCGTAAAGTTTCGCGGCCGTTTCACGACGGAGAGCCATCACATCATCAGTCTTCGCCGACATCGCCGAATGGGTCGTGTTGGCCCAGCGCGAGGCCAAAGGACGATACCAGATGTTGCGGAACTGAACTACGCATCCGTGATCCTGCAACTGAAGCGGACCCTTGGTCGCATGAGGCGCAAGCGGACGACGCTTGCAGTGAGTCGTAAGCCCCTCCATCTCCCAATGATCCTGAACTAAAACTCCGTTAAAGAAAACCGTCACTGACCCCGGGTGCAAAAGCTTATCGCCGTTCCAGACCGGCTGATGGAAAACAATATCATAAACCTGCCATTCACCGGCCGGACGAGCGGGGTTTACAAGCGGGGGATTCTCCGCATAGACGGAACCGGCCTGCCCGTCGGGATAATTCTTAACCGACCCGTCCTCCTTCGACGTATGATACGACTCGAGGACCTGAATCTCGTAATTATCCATCAGAAAGACGCCGGAGTTGCCCCGCATCTGGGGCCCCTTGTCGGTAAAGAGCTGTTTGGGATCGTGACGGTATTCGATATGAAGCTGACAATCGCCAAACTCCTGACGCGTATAAATCGCACCGCCGTTTTTCCAGTTCGGCACGGTATAAAAATACCCTTCCGGCGAATATACCCATTTAGACGGCGCTCCATCCTTATCGCGCCAATTGCGCTTAAACGACTCTAAGCTTCCGTCGAAGAGGACTACGGCGTCCGAGGGCGCTCCCCCGGGCGTCTTAGCGGGCGTAACGCGCGTCGGCAGAGGACGATTCCAATCATGTACCGCCCATGCGTGCTTCGCGTCAGGCGTATCGCCGTACAGTTTAGCCGAAGCGACCGAAGGGATGACGGAAAGAGCGGCAAAAACGAGGGCAATCTTTTTCATATTGTATTTCCTTATTTTTTATTATTATACCAAAAATCTATCATGCGACAAAACTGCTGTAATACTGAAAATCTACAGGAAAGCACTACTGATCTTTATAACTGGTCGCCGCAATATAATTGCAAAAATTCAAGCGCGGAGCGAAAAAACGATTCTGGCGTAGACGCCCCGCTCGTAATTCCAAGACGATCGACTCCGCTGAAATTAATCGCCTTTATTTCATCAATGCTGCCGGCCTGGAACGATCTGCATCTTGCGACTTCCGACAGCCTGCGGGTATTGGAAGAGTTGGCGCTACCCAGGACCAGTATCGCGTCACCGTCGAACGCTTTTACGGCATCCTGACGCTCTTTAGTCGCATTGCAGACTTCCGCGACGCACTCAACGTCGAAACGCTTTGAGAGGCGCTCGGCGATCTCAGCGACATCGTCGGCATTCATTGTCGTCTGACTTACAACTCCGACTTTTCCGCAATCTCCGTCAGGAATCGTCAGGCGATCGGCATCTTCGAGAGAGGATACGACGATAGCGTCAGGAGCCTCGCCCAAAATCCCTTTTACTTCGGCATGTGAAGGCTTGCCGATAACAACGACCTGCAATCCGTCGGCATGAAAATCCGCGGCGGCCTTGTGCACGCGCGCGACGAACGGACATGTCGCGTCCTCGATCTTAAGACCCCTCGCCTGCGCCTCGCGGCGGACCGCGGGACTCACTCCGTGAGCTGAAAACATCACTGTCGCGCCTTCAGGAATTTCGCTTAAATCTTCGACGAAAACAAAACCTCGAGTCTTAAGTTCGGCAACGACTATCTCATTGTGGACGATTTCGTGAAGACAATAAATACGCTCGCCGCTTATCGCTAAACGACGAGCTTTTTCTAGCGCCGATTTTACTCCGGCGCAGAAGCCGTGAGGATTTAAGATCTCAAGCTTCACCTTTTTTGGCGCGCTCCCAAAGCTCGTCCATTTCCTCGAGCGACATTTCCTTCAAATCACGACCCGCCTCCTTAGCGCCCGCTTCTACGCAACGGAAACGGCGCGAGAATTTAGCGCTCGAAAGCTCAAGCGCGCTTTCGGCGTCTACGCCGAGGTGCCTTGCAAGATTGCAGACCGCGAAAAGAAGATCGCCCAATTCCTCTTTAACGCGATCGGAATCTGCGGGCTTTTTGCTCGCGCGGGCGGAAATTTCAGCCTTAAGCTCATCGAGCTCTTCGGAAATCTTTTCCATCGGTCCCGCGGCATCCTTCCAGTCAAAGCCGACGCGGGAAGCCTTCTCCTGAATACGCTGAGCCTTCAAAAGAGCCGGCAACGCGGCAGGGACTCCGTCGAGCGCACTGTGACGGGACTCCTTCTTGTGCTCAAGCTGCTTGATGCGCTCCCAGTTCCTGAGAACGCTCGCGGAATCCTTCGCGTCGACATTTCCGAAAACGTGAGGATGGCGATGGACGAGTTTATCGGAGACGCCGTTGGCGACATCGTCGAAGGAGAATCGGCCTTCTTCCTCAGCCATAACGCTCTGGAACATTACCTGAAGAAGAACATCTCCCAGCTCCTCGATGTGATTGGCCTTGTCTTCCGGCTTATCCATCGCGGAGAGAAGTTCGTACGTCTCTTCGAGCACGCATGGCTTGAGAGACTCTAAAGTCTGCTCTCTATCCCAAGGACAACCCGTCTGCGGATCGCGCAGACGGGTCATTATTTCGTGGAGTCTTTCTATTCCGGTCATCTTAAAAAACTCACTTGGAAGTGCGTTTTTTGCGGGGATTGGGCTGACCGATCTCCTTAAGCATCTTACGGAAGGAACCCTTGCGCACGTTGAACGGCTTACCGCCCTTGATGCGCGGGAATTCGCACGCGCGGATCACGGCGGCCGCATCCTCGTCGGGACCGACTACGCCGCTCTCGCCGTTAAGCGCGCACTCGACGGCCTTGCGGGCGCACTTCTCGATAAGCTTAAGATCCTTCTTGTTCGGAGCCGCCGCGCGGGCGAAGTAGCCGGACTTGAAGACCTGGACCTTCTCTGCGCCGAGAAGCTCGCCGAAGCGCTTGCCGACGTACTGGCCTACGTTGACCTTGTCAAGACGCGGATGGCCGAAAGCGTCGCGGGGAACGACCTCGCCGCGCTTCTCCATCTCCTTGATGATGTCGGCGACGCCGGCACCCTCGGATACGAAGATGTTGACGCTGTCAAACTCGTCCATGATCTTGTTGAGGCGCTCGGCTTCGGCCTTAAAGTCGATGCGGGACTCAGGAACGTAAACGGCGTGGACGTCCTGACGGCCGAGCGTAAGGTTAAACCCAGGGAGGAACTTGGTGCGGCCCAGCATCTTGCGGTAGTACTGCGCAGTCTTATAGGTAAGCCAACCGCAGTTGCGGCCCATAACCTCGTGAATCGTGAGCGCGCGCGGATTGGCGCTATTCTCCTTAACGACGTTCATGAAGAACTTGGCGCCCTCTTCGGCGGCCGTCCAGGCGCCGAGCGACTGCTTAATCGGATATACGTCATTGTCGATCGTCTTGGGAAGACCGACGACGATAAGAGGATAGTTGTTGGTCGCGAGGTAGGCCGCGAGATCGGCGGCCGTCGTGTTGGTGTCGTCGCCGCCGATGGTATGAAGAACGTCGACGCCGTCCTTGACGAGCTGATCGGCCGCAACCTTGAGGGGATCTTCGCCCTCCTTTACAAGACCGCGCTTGACGCAGTCCTTGACGTTCGTAAGTTTAACGCGGCTGTTGCCGATCGGGGATCCACCGTGACGGGTGAGAATGAGAGCGTTCTTGCGGACCTCTTCGGTGACGGGAATCGACTCGCCCTTAAGAAGACCCATATAACCGTTGACGTAACCGATCATTTCGACGTTGGGGTTCTTCTTGTTGTATTCGTCGATAAGAAAACCGATCGACGAGCTGAGGCACGGAGCGAGACCGCCCGCGGTGAGGAACGCAACCTTCTTTACTTCTTTAGCCACTTTATTTCTCTCTTTCTTTTATTGTTTCAGATTGTTGTAAATTCTCAAGCCTTGATTTTCTTAAGGACGTTGACCATCTCGATCGCGGCCTGCATAACAGAAAAGCCCTTGTTGCCCTGCTTCGTACCGCAACGCTCGACCGCCTGCTCGAGGTTTTCTGCGGAAACGACGCCGTCGAGAACGGGAACGCCCGTCTTAAGCGAAATCTTGCTGAACGCCTCGGCTGTAGCGGTATTGATAAGTTGAGCGTGGGTAGTCGCGCCCTGGACGACGGCGCCGAGACAGACGACCGCGTCTACACCGCTTCTGGCAAGTTTATCGGCCACAATCGGAATTTCATACGCGCCGGGAACGCGCACCAAAGTCAAATTCGACTCCTTGCCGCCCATGCGGACAAAGGCATCGACCGCGCCCTTCACGAGCTGCTCGGTCAGAAAACTGTTGAAGCGACTGACGACAAGAGCGATTTTGCTCCCGCCTGCAATCAAATCTCCTGTGATTTCTTTCATTTGAAGTCCTTTTGTTATTTACCGTAAATTGCGGATATTTTATCAAATACGTTGTTTGTTGTCAAAACTGCCAACCTTTGGAAACGATCAGCGATCAAGACCGTTTATCAGCCAGGTCGCGATTTCGCCTGCCAATAAAAGCGATTCGCGTGAGATTTTGTCTATCGTATCTTTTGAAGTATGCCAATAATCATTCAGCCCAGGCCTTGAACCGTAATCAAAATCAATGAGATCAACAGCCTTAAAGCCCGCCTCAAGAAAAGGAACATGATCGTCGATAACTATATCGTCAACGGCGACGATCTTATCACCGAGGTTTTTCCGTTTTGCGATTTTTAAAATCCCGTCCCTGAAGCCTTGATGGGAATTCTCCGGAATCGTAATTTTAAGATCCTTGTCGCCCAACATGTCAAAGCATACCACGGCACGGACTTTAACACCAGAATCCTTCAACTTTTTCGCCGCGTGCCTAGACCCCCATAATCCGTCGTTTTCGGCATAATCATTAAAACACTCCTCGCCGTCCGTCCATAACAGAAGGACATTCGTTTTCTCAGGATTTTGTTTAACGAGTTTTCCCGCTAAAGCGATCAGGAGACCCGTTGTCGAGGCGCCGTCGTTCGCACCGGGGCAGGAGACTCCCCTTTTAGTGTCGAAATGGGAAACAAAAACTATCCATTCGTTATTGGTGTTGGAGACAAACGCGCTTTCGACGTTGACGAAATAGCGTTCACCAGCAGGTGTGTCGGCTTTAAAAAAATCAAGTTCGGCTTTAGCCCCCGACGCTTTAAGCCTGTCATGGATAAAATCAGCCGCGCGACGGGAACTCAATGTTCCGGAATCGCGCGGAGTATGTTTTTTAACGAGTTCAGACGCGGTGTCGTAAGCGATATCAGCATCCGCCGGAGCGAAGAGAAGCGTCGCGGCCAACAGAAACGAGGTCATATCACTCAACCTCGACACCGATCATGCGCAACACCCTGTCCAGTTCGTCGTTGTCGAAAAAGTCAATCTCAAGAAGCCCCTTCACGTGTTTGCCGTTGGCGTGGGTAACGCCGCTTGTCAATCGAACGGCGCAACCGAGATGCTTTTTAAGTTTGTCGACCAAAGATCTTACATAGCCGTCGGGCAGATCGGGAGTGCCGCGCTGCTTTTCGACCACCGGCGCGTGAAGACGCGCGACACGCTTCTCGAGCGCTCTAACCGTCAGCTGATCGTTGACGCAATCGCGAGCCAGAAGAACGCGCTCCTTCTCATCGTCGATCGAAAGAAGAACCTTTGCGTGGCCAACTGAAAGGAGTTTCTTCTGAAGAAGCTCCTTAACCTCTTCGGGAAGCTCCAGAAGTCTGACGGCGTTGGCGACGGTAGCGCGCGCCTTTCCGACACGCTCGGCGACCTCCTGCTGGGTGAGCGAGAAAGTGTCCTGCAAAGTCTTGTAACTGTCGGCCTCCTCGATCGGATTGAGATCTTCGCGGTTGATGTTCTCGGTAGTCGTCATCGCCGCAGCGGTAAGATCGTCCGCTTCGATAAGCGTTACGCGAATCTTCTTCCAGCCGGCCAGCAAAGCGGCTCTCAGACGACGCTCGCCCGAAATGAGTTCATACTTGCCGTTCGAATTCTTTCTGACCGTCGGAGGATGGACAAGTCCGCTGTTCTTGAGCGACTCCGCGAGTTCTGAAAGTTCTTCGTCCTTGAAATCGCGGCGAGGCTGATATGGGCTGCGCTCGATATCGAGAATAGGCAACTCAAGCGGCTTATCCTGATTTTCTTCAACGGCCGATGCCGGTTTGGCGGGAGCGGAGACCTTGGGTAAAGGTGAGGTCACGGTAGCCTTGGACGGTATTAAAGAATCAAGGCCTCTTCCAAGGCCATGTTTCTTTTCAACGCGTACGGGGGCCTTTTGGGTCCCCGTAGCTTTTTTAAGGAAAGGATTTTTAGTCGCCATCGCTTATCAGAAGTAGCCGTTCACGATAGGAAGGAACTTGATCTTGTTCTGGAGAATGATATTGACGATACCGATCTGGAAGCCGGAGGGGCAGTCCTCGGTGTAGTTGATAAGGCCGATCTGAGCGCCGTGAAGCTCCTTCGTCATATTGAAGACGAGAGCGAGCTGAAGGCCGTAGGCCGTCTCGGCGAGGTTGGCGATACCGGCGACGTTGCAGCCATGGCTCTTAACCTTGGCGATATTGGCAAGACCGGAAACCTGAAGACCGCAAATCTCCTTCTGGAACGAACCAAGCAAATTAACGTCAAGACCGGTAAGATTCTCTCTTACGCCGATAAGACCGACTTCGGCACCCCAAACGCTCTTCTCGGTATAGTTAAGACCGCAAGTCGCGCGAAGGCCGTAGATATCAGCGAAAGAGACGTTGCCGAGACCGCCGACGACGAGACCGATCGTCTTATCGCGGGTAAGCGTCGCCAGGCCGCCGAAATCGATGCCGTACATTTTAGGGGCGTCGGAATAGAAGAGATTAAAATCGATACCGAAAACGTCCCAACGGTTAAGACCCCAAGGAAGCTGAACGGGCGTTGCAAGACCGACCGCAATAGGAGTAAAACCGATTACGGAAGACTCGGCTTCTTCCTCGACATCCTGAGCGAAAGCAGGGCAAACAGCAGAAATCGCGAGAGCCGCGACACCAATCTTGAGCATTTTGTTCATTAATTTCTCCTTGAGTTTTGAAAGTGATATTAGTCGATATATATTGTACATTTTTCTGGCCTTAAAAGTCAAGAGGAACCTACTCTATAATCTCTCCGACGGGTCGAATCTGACGCCGGGCCATGGATAGGCGTTCAATGCGACAAGCGCCTCGCCGGCGAGAAAGAGAGAACCGCACACAAGTACCGCTGCTCCGCCCTGCGACTGAACATCGGCTTTAGCCAGACGGAGAGCCTCACTTAACGTGGACGACGTGTCGGCATCAATTCCTTGAGAGCGCATCTTCCGCGCAAGTTCTGACGGCTCAAGCGAACGCGGATTGTTCGTTTTAATCGCATACGCCTTTGAAACGAAAGGCGCAAGAATAGAAAGCGTCTCACCGACATCCTTGTCGGCGCAAAAGCCGGCAATGAGAACATACTTTTTCTCGGGCAGTTCCTTAAGAGCGTTGACCAGCGCGCGCGCGGCGGGAGGATTGTGGGCGCCGTCGACAAGAACGTTGCCGACCCGCTGGAAACGGCCGGGCCATACGACATTCGAAAAACCGTCATTCAACCGTTCGGCATGCTGAAGATTAAAGAGTTTCCTCTCGCGGATCACCTTCAGCGCGGCGATGACCGTCAATGCGTTTTCGCGGTTGAACGATCCCGCCAGAGAATAAGATTCCGGTATCTCCAGTTCAAGCGCCATATCCGGAGCGTAGTAAAAGGGAGAGTCGAGTTCTTTGGCGCGTTTTTCGACAATCGCGCGCACTTCGGGGAGATTTTCTCCGAGCACGACAGGTACGCCGCTCTTAATTATTCCGGCCTTTTCAACGGCGATTTTTTCTACGGTATCACCGAGCCAGTCGCAATGATCGAGCCCGATGCGCGTTATAACCGTGAGTGCGGGGCTGCAGATATTCGTCGCGTCGAGACGCCCGCCGAGACCCGTTTCGAGAACCGCCGCGTCGACGCCGCTTTCGGCATAAAGCGAAAACGCAACGGCAGTCAACGCCTCAAAAAAAGTGGTCCCTTCTCCGGCATCACCCGTAGACGAAACCGCCTTCTCCACACGGAGCGAAATCTCCTCGAGCTTGTCGTCGTCAACGGGCGACCCGTTCAGAAAAAAGCGCTCGTTGAGTCTTACCAGATGAGGCGAGGTGTAGCGGCCTACCTTCAATCCGGCAGACCGAAGCGAAGCGTCCAAAAGCGCCGCAACAGCGCCCTTCCCGTTTGTACCCGCTATGTGAACCGCCTTTATCCGCTCCTGCGGATCGCCGAGCGAACGGCAGACGGCGCGGATGGTTGAAAGTCCGGGCCTCATTCCGAAGCGACGACGGGCGGCGAGCTGTTCGAGAAAATTCATCTTCCGCTCCAGACTGCGAGAACCGCGCTGACGCCGTATCCTAAAAGAACAAGCCAGGTGATTTTATCGGTCAAGAGAATACGCTCGGGACGCCCGACATCCTCTTTGCGAAACAGGAGATAGAGATAACGGATAATCCCGAGCGCGACGAAGAGAGCCGTAAACGAAAGCGATCGGGTTCCGAATCTTGCGACCGTGTCGGCGGCAAGGGTATACCAGAGATAAACTCCGAGCGTCGCAAGCGCGGAAGTGAAAATCAATGTGTCGAGAACAACCGGATGATAGTTCGCAAGCGCTGCGCGCGATTCGCATGCGATCGCCTTCTCGTGACGGCGCTTGCAGAGCGCGAGAAACATGGAAATCGAAAACGCGCACCCGAGCAGCCACGGTGAAATTCTTACGTCCATGGCCGCCGCTCCCGCGACGGCGCGAAGCACGAACCCGGCGGCGATAACGGCGACGTCGACATACGGGATACGCTTCAGGAAACCGGAATAAAGGCTTTGCATCACGGTATAAATCAAAATAACCGCAAATCCCCATGTGCGGTCGGGATGACGAAAAACGAGATACGCCGGAAACGCGAGCGAACATGCGAACAACGCGAGCGCGACTCTTACCGCGTCAATCTTGGAAATGAGATCGGCCGCGATCGGACGGAGTCGTTTAACGGGATGGAGTCTGTCGGCGTCATAATCCGAAATGTCATTCAGGAGATAAAACGCGCTCGATATCAGCGAGAACGAAACGGCCATCGCCGAAACGAGAAGAAACGGCCTGTACCCGCGCGCCATCGCAGCCTGGGAGTCGTCCGCGAATGCAAAGAACCAGGCAAGAAAAACGATACCGTTTTTAGTCCACTGGTTGACTCTTAAAGCTTTAAGCCAGACTCTCAGGCGCTCGAGCGTCATTTGTTCGTCCTCCAGCGGATAAGCCCCCACAAAAGAGAATGATCCGTATAAACGGGACACGATTCATTCTCATATAAAGTCCAAAACTTTGACCAGTTGCGTTCTACGGCAGGATCCCATCGTATAGGCATAAGAGAAAGGATTTTGGAACGCGTTATCTCGCCGTCTTCTTCACTCTCCCAGAACGGCCAAACGCGGGTAAAATCTTCCGACGAGGTCCAGAACGGAAAAACGCGCGTCTCATCATCGTATATTTCAACGAGCTTCCAGCCGAATCTCTTTACTCCGCTCACGCGAGAACCGTCCTTGTAACTGTAATTTTCGACAGACTCGTAAAACGGCCAAAAGGAAATACGAGTGCGTTGAGGCATATCCTCTAATTCAAGGAACGGCCAAGGACAGCGAAGCCTGACAAACGGGTAGCTGCGCAGACATCCTCCTCGACCTTTACCGCCTGTAATAATTTCCGTCCATGAGAAGAACGGAGGGAGATACATCGTCTGCCTTTCACGCTCCCGCCTGACCTTACCGTACAGCGGCCACACCATCCATGAGTATCCGGCTCCGGCTGTATCGCGGTCGGCACGATACGACGCCCATGTCACCAACGGCCAAAGCGCATAGCGGTGATCGCTCTCGCGCTGATAATTGACGCCATAGAACGGCCAAACGCTCCATGCTCCGTCGCTGCGCCAGCTGAAAAACGGAAACAAAACGGTATTAGTCTCAAGCCAGTCTCGGCCGCGCGGCATTTTATAGCGCATCCACAACGGCCACATCGCGAACTCCCAGTCATGGAGCATAAGAATATGGGGATGATAACCCGTTATCGGGAAAAGCCCGGCATACGCACCCTTCTTTTTATCTTCGCCGTTAAACCAAATCGGTAAAACAGAAAACTGATAGCCGTCATCGACACCGTAATTCTGATAATTGACGATGTAGCAGAATCTCCACCAGTCGCGGTGAGAGGTGAAAACCGGCCAAAGAACGTCCGTCGTTTCAGCCTCATGAGAAACAATCGGCCTCAACGCGAAATAATCGGGCCTCTGCTCATAAAAAGGCCCGATCTGAAAAGCGGTCGCGATTAGAAGACTACTTAACACTTCTCATCAATTCCTCGAACTCTCTTCTTTCGTAGTCGGTAAGTTCGTTCATTCTGCTCTGAACCATACGCATCGTGCTTTTCGCCCTCTTCATCTGGCCGCGCGCCTTCTGAACGCGGGCGAGCGAAATGAGCATTCGAACGTCGGCCGCTCCGCCCTGTTCATCCTTTGAAAGATCGCAGGCCTTTTGAATATACTTCTCGGCCTCCTCAAAAGATTTACCCGTATCCATAAGAACAGCCCCGAGCGTTTCCCACGCTACGTAAAGATTAGGAGTAATCTCAACCGCCTTGCGGGCGTACTTCTCGGCCTCATCGAACTTTTTAAGACGGCGAAGAACTTCCGCGAGGTCGTTATAGGCCAGCAACGCGATCCTCTTTCCGGAAACGGACTTTCTGAGATACTTCTCGGCCTGATTGTTTTCGCCTCGATGTAGAGATATCGAACCCATTATGTAGTTAGCGAGGGAATCGTCGGGGTTCGCGGCGAGAATGCGCATCGCCCGGTCCTCGGCGTGAGCCTTGTCGTTGAGCTGCATGTCAAGGGTGAGAATCATATCGCCCGTATGGGCAGATCCGCGTCCGCTGTTCGCTACGGCGTCAAACGAATCGCGGGCCTCGCGGATATGAGCGTCTCCGCCTTTGCGCATCAGAACGAGCGCGCGGGTTGAACGGTATACTGCATCTTCAACGGGCCTATCCTTTACGAGAGACTCCATTTTCGGAAGGATATTCTCCTCGATCTCCTTTAGAGCCTTGTCTTTTTTTGCCGCCGAATTCGTATTGACCGAAGCGTCCTTTATCATATCGACGTTCTGAATAAGGACATGCGTCAAAAGCGCCCACGCCTGAATATCGTTCGGATCGGCGTCGATAGCCCTTCTCAAAACCATTTCGGCTTCGTATAACTCGTTTTTCAAAAGATGCTTCTGGGCGAGCATTTTCGCGTATTTAGGATCGTTTTCAACACCGGCGAGCGCGCGCTCGAGGCATTTCACCGCTTCAGAGACATTTCCGTCGAGAGCCTCGAGCTGAGAAAGACGCACGAGCGCGGCTCTGTTGGAAGGATTGCGCTTGATTTCGCTCAAGCAGATTTCGCGAGCCCTGCTTTTCTCCTTGTCCGACCCTCCTGAAAGATAATGGACGAGGATGTTCATCTCGGCGAGTCTGCGCTGATCAGAGGGGATCAGATCGATCGCACGACGCATTTGGAATACCGCCTGAGAATGGCGACCGCCTTTGGAAAGACTATTGGCGTAATGCATCATAAATTCGGGATCGCAGATTGTTCCGTACAAGAGCAGCAGATGCTCGACCCTGTAACGCCTGTTCGGATCCTTCGCAGCCGCTTCGATCTCCTGATCGATTTCCTTGCGCTTCTGAATCGCCTTTTTAAACGCGTTCTTCTCGGCTAAAAGTTTGATGTTGTAGAGAGCGACTACGTTATCGGGATCGATTTCACGCCATACAAGATTGTAAAGCTCAAACGCCTTGTCGAAACACTCGTTCGCCGAAGACCTGTTCCCGTCGGCAAAATGTTCCAAACCCTTGAAATGATGATAATTGCCCTGGCTTACGGTCATAAAGCCGATATGACGCCTTAAATTACGCAATTTGCGCTCGCGCTTGCTGATATTAAGTCCGCCGCCGTTTATTTCAGAACGGTAACTCCCCCATCCGTCAGCCAGCTTCAAAGAATTTTTAACGCGCGGCCACTCAGATGTCCAGTCGCCGACTTTAACGGTCTCCTTGCCGGTATCCGGCACAAAGAAATAAAGACCGGGAACCGCAGATTCGTCTGAGTTTAAGGCGCTCATCCACAGCTGGGGAGCCCCCCAGACGGCAGCCTTATCCACGGCGGCCGGATCATTTTTAAACCAATGTTCAATGAAAGGTACGAGTCGCTGACGATTAATACCGTCAACTCTGGAAAGCTTATCGGCCAGTTCCTTTGAAAGTTCCTCGCCGCCGAGCTTTTCCCGCAGAACCGTCTCGGCGAGAGTCTTAATGTACTCATCGTCGCTTTCTCTGCTAAGAGAAATGAGATTTAATTTTACGCCTTTGGCCCTGGCCGCCAATTTAACATCGTCATCAATCAAACCGTCCGTCACGAGCCATGTGCGCCCGCCCATGTCCGTAATAATTTTTTCAGACAACGGGTTTAGGGACAGCTCGTCCTTGAAGTCGGACTCAACGACAAAACTTGTAATCAATGAAAGCGCCATAACCAGAGAAAAACCGATGCATCCGACGCTACCTATCGTTTTCGCCGACTTGTAAAGACCGGCATTTTTCGAATCTTCAACCGAGAGACGCGATGAGACGCGAGCGCCGACCAACCAGTAAACAAGCACATAAGCGGACATTCCGGCAGCGGCGGAAGCGATCAAGGAAGGCTGTAAACCGGAATATCCGAGAACCGACGAAGGCGAAAGCGGCGACGCTACCGCAAGAACGGCCACGACAGACATGCAGAAATGGAAAATCCACGTCACGACGGAATGGATTTTATTACCCCCGAAAACGGTGGGACAGGCAAAAAGGGAAATTATAAAGGGAACTACCGCGAATATAAGCGCATAAAACCAATTTTTGCTCACAAGTTCGCTTTTCAGAATTTCCTTCTGATACTGGGTAAAATCTCCGAAACTGCCGGACATAACGGCGATAAGCACTATCGCGGAAATGAAAAATCCCAACAGAAAAAGGCCGACGGCTATATAACCGGGTTTACCCTTTCTTGAAAACTCAACCCACGCCAAAATACCGCACATAGGAAGCAGAAATGCCAACATCAGCATGTCGGCAACGCCGAAGGCGAGAATAATTCCGGAAAGAAACGGCGCCGCCATGGCAGCGACACCGGATTTGCGGAGAAAAGGAATAAATACGGCGAGAGACGACAAAGCGAGGAACGTATCGAAAATCACGGGCCCCAGATGCGTCGCGGACGAAAACACGCACGGCGTCAGCATAAAGATCACCGCTGCCGCAAGGCCTCCGATCCTGGCTGCAGAAGCTTTAAGAGAATCAGGATATTGAGGACCGAAACATTCTTTAATAAAGACGTTGACTACGTGAAAAAGGAGAAAGACCGACAACCCTCCGAATACGGGAGCGAAAAACCTCGACATCCCCATAAGTCCGGCTACGGCTCCGGCCGTGGGAAACGGGACGTATGAACTGTCGGATAAGCCGACCCACGACGTTATCACGCCTTCAACTCCGACAGGAATGCTGTCGGTTGCGAAAATAAAATACATAACGACCGCAACGCCGCTTATGACAAGCGAAACGATCCAATCCTTAATATCCGTCAGTCGTCCTCTTTCAACCTGTTTTTCCATAATAAAGCCTCCCTGAATTTAAGTTATAAACAATTTCACTTAACGGTTTTAAGCGCCTCGGAAAGATCGGCGATAAGATCGTCGGGGTCTTCGAGCCCGACGGAAAGACGGATCAGATCCGGCGGAATCCCCGCTTCCTTAAGCTGCTTGTCCGTCAGCTGGCGGTGAGTATGGGACGCCGGGTGAAGAACGCAGCTCCATGCGTCGGCGACGTGGGTCACGATACCGATGAGCTTCAAAGAGTCCATGAATTTGATGGACGCCTTTCGTCCTCCGCGGATACCGAACGTCATGACTCCGCATGGCGAATTTCCGCTGAACTGCTTCTTTACGAGCTTATGATACTTAGAATCGGGAAGACCCGCGAAATTTACCCACGCGACCTTCGGCTGCCTCTTAAGCCACTTCGCGATCTTAAGCGCCGACTCCGCATGGCGGCGGATGCGCAGATGGAGCGACTCGAGTCCGAGGTTCACGAGAAACGCGTTGAAAGGCGAAGGAATCGCGCCGAAGTCGCGCATAAGATGGGCGGTGCACTTCGTGATGTACGCCAACTTTCCGAAAGCCTTGGTGTAGCTTAAGCCATGGTACGATTCATCGGGCTCGACGAGACCCGGGAATTTATCGGCGTGGGCCTCCCAGTCGAAATTACCCGAGTCGACGATACATCCGCCGACCTGCGATGAATGGCCGTCCATGTATTTCGTCGTGGCGTGGGTAACGATATCGCACCCGAACTCGAACGGACGGCATAGAATCGGCGTCGGGAACGTATTGTCGATAATGAGCGGAACGCCGTTTTTGTGGGCGATCTTGGCGAACTTCGCGATGTCGAGAACGCACCCGGAAGGATTTGCGACGGTCTCGCCGAAAACGCATTTCGTATTAGGACGAAACGCCGCCTGGATCGTCTTCGCGTCGGAATCGGGATCGACGAACGTGAACTCGATGCCGAGCTTCTTGAGAGAAACGGCAAAGAGGTTGAAAGTCCCGCCGTAGATCTGGGCGGAACATACGACATGGTCTCCCGCGCCGCAGAGGTTTAAAATAGCGAACGTCGACGCCGCCTGGCCCGAGCTCGTGAGAATCGCGGCGACACCGCCTTCAAGCGCGGCGATTTTTTTAGCCACCTCATCGTTGGTGGGATTCGCCAAACGCGTATAAAAATAGCCCGACGCCTTAAGGTCGAAAAGATCGGCCATGTGCTGCGTCGTATCGTACTTGAATGTGGTGGAGGAATAAATCGGAACCTGGCGCGGCTCGCCGCACTTGGGCGACCAACCGCCCTGTACACACAAAGTATCTATTTTCATCTCTGCCCTTTCTTAAAAATACTCGTATATTATATCAAAAAATCAGATAAAGTTCTCATTGAAGGTATTTTTTCAAGCGGATACGAAACGCCGAAACGTCTTTCCGCCTCCATAACGAGCCTCAAATGATTGACGCTGTCCCACCCGGAAACGTCGCCGTAACGCGTAGTCTCCGAAACGGCCGCCCTTTCGACCTCAAAAATTTCAGCGGCGAGGACAAAAAAACTTTCCCGACTTTCGGCAGAATTGAAAAAACCGGTTTTCATTTTCCTCAATTCCGGCTTTTAACCGTAACTATCGCGGCGGAGGCCGAAAGCCCCGCGCCGAATCCGGCTATAAGAACGCGGCCCGAAACGCCGCGCTCGGCGATGGTGAGCGGAATGGACACGGAGCCGGGGTTGGCGTACTTCTCTCCGCTCGTATGAAGTTTATCTGAAAATCCAAGGGTGTTGGCCAACTGCCGGACCATATACATATTGGCCTGATGCGGAACGAACGCGTCCACGCGAACCTCTCCGATATCGGCGATGAAACGCTTCAGAAACGGAGCGACTTCGCACGCGACGAAGGAAAAAACGCCGAAACCGTCCATTTTTATCGGGCCGGACGCGTCGCACGAAAGCGCGTCGGAAGCCTTTGAATAAAAGGCTGCAAAACTGTCATCGCCCTCGCCCGCCGAAACTACCGTCGCGCTCGCGACATCGCTGAAGAGCGGAGTCGTCGCCGTATCGGCGGGATCCGAGAGCGCCGACTGGATGTCGCCGTCTATAACGAGAATCTTCCGCCCTGTATCGGCCGCCATCCTGCCCGCGAGATAAACTGCGTACGGATATGCGCTGCAGGCCATCTGAAGATCGAACGCCGGAATGTCAGCTCCGAGACCGAGCGCAGAAGCGACGGCCACAGACAACTGGGGGAAACGCTTCTCATTCGAGAATGTCGCCGCGACGACTCCACCTATTTCAGAAAGTTCTTCACGCGGAATTTTAGAGGCGACCGCCATCGAAAGGTCGAAAAGGGAAACACCCTCCCCAACAACAAAGCGTTTAGTAAATCCGGTCGCATCGAGAGCCTTGTCGGACATAACCCCGCGATTGTCGATTTCAACATCGCCTACGGCGGTCTCGATACGTTCCAGGATTATCTCTTTTACGCGTATCATACGAGATTCTCGCGAAGTTCGGGAACCTTCGCCGCGAGCCAATCGTGACACGCGCCGTAAATCGCCTGCGCGGTGGAACCTAAAGGCAGCGATTCGGGAATCTTCGCATACTCCTCGAGATCGGTGCGCGTAAGCGAGGAAAAAAGTTTCGACATCACGGGAATGTACGACGCGCTCATAGAAAGCGTATCCGCGCCGAGTGCAGCCCAGTAAAGTCCGACTACGGGATCGGCCGCGGACTCTCCGCAGACGCTTACGGGGATTCCTGCGCCCTTCGCCGCATCGAGCGTCATCTTGACGAGCTTCGTAACTGCGGGATTAAGCGGCTGATAAAGATGCGCGACAGCCTCGTTGCCGCGATCGGCCGCCATCGTATATTGGACGAGATCGTTCGTT
This sequence comes from Kiritimatiellia bacterium, assembly GCA_017520845.1. Classification (GTDB taxonomy): domain Bacteria; phylum Verrucomicrobiota; class Kiritimatiellia; order RFP12; family UBA1067; genus UBA1067. Next base: position 73,219 of record JAFXEU010000044.1, read on the forward strand.
CCGATCGAAAAGAAATCGCAATGAATAGCGAGTTCTCTGGCCAACAGCGCCGCGCTCGGAACTTCTATCATCGCTCCGACCTTGATGTTCCTGTCGAACTCGACTCCTTCGGCGGCAAGTTCGCGCTTGATCGATTCGAGCGCGCACGCGACCTCGGTCATCTCCTCTACGCACGAGACCATCGGATACATCAGGCGCGTATGCCCGTAGGCGGAGGCACGGAGAATCGCGCGGAACTGCGTACGCATCACATCGCGGTTAGAAAGAAGATAACGGATCGAACGGTTGCCGAGAAAAGGATTGGACTCTTTGGCGGTTATGCCGCGAACCATTTTGTCGCCGCCGATATCGAGAGCACGTATCGTGGCCGACGCTCCGGGCGGCATGAACTTGGCCGTAAATTCAACGGCTCTGCGGTACGCCTCGAACTGCTCCTCCTCGGAAGGCTCGACCTCGTTGGTCAGCCAAAGGTATTCACTTCGGTACAGCCCGATTCCGCGGGCTCCGTACGCCTTAACCCCCGCAATCGGGACGCCGGGATGGATATTGGCGTAAATCAGAATCTCACCGCCGTCTTTAAGAGTACCGGCAGGAACACCTGAAGCGACCTCCTCGGTCAAATCTTTCTGACGCTTGACCAAAGCGGCAAAATCAGCTTCAGTAGCCTTGTCGGGGCTTAAAGTTATCGCACCGTTTGTACCGTCCAAAAGAACCGTCTCTCCGGGGGATACGCGCGAAGTGATATCGCCTAAACCCGTTACGGCCGGTATCGCCAACGCTCTCGCCAAGAGAGCCGCATGACTCGTCGTCGAGCCTCCGTTAGTCGCGATGCCGAGAACATACTCCTTGGGAAGCTGAACCGTCTCGGACGGGGTCAGATCGTCGGCTACGACAATTGAGGGGGTTGTTAATTCCAGCTTCGGATGTCTATCATAACCGATAAGCGTTTTCAGGAGACGCCGCTCGATATCGTCAAGATCGCGCACGCGCTCTCTGAAATACGGATCGTTCATCCGCTCGAACTGGGCCCTCGCCCCGCTCGCCGTCTTTCTCACCGCGGCCTCTGCGTTAAGACGGTCTTTTAAGATGTAATTCTTGGTCTCGTCCTGAAGAACGATATCCTCAAGAATCATCAGATGACACTCGAAAACACGCACATCAGAACGACCGGTGCGCTCCTTGAGAACAGAGATAAGCCCCTCGAGGTCGCGCTTCGTTTCGACCATCGCGCGCTGAAGCCGGCGCATCTCGTTATCAACGAGATGCTCTTCGATGACGTATTCGCGGATAGGTATCTCGCCGTCACCGCGATAAATAAACACAGGACCGGCGGCGAAACCTCTCGCCGTCGGAAGTCCCGCGATTGTTTTCATCGACTTACTGCTCATCCGGAATATCGAACTTGCGCGCGACAAGCGCTTCAAGCTCATCCAAAACCTCAACGGCCTGAGGACCGCTCGCCGTCACCTTCAGAACCGTTCCGCACGTGGCCTCAAGCGTCATGAGCGCCATGATAGACTTTCCGGAAACGGCGTTGCCGTCCTTCTCGACCTCGACGTCCGCGTCGAAGCGGCTGGCGGTCTTGGCGAAAAGCCCGGCCGGCCGGACATGCATCCCGTACTTGTTATGCAGGGTGAATTCTCTCGTGATTTTATCTGCCATTTGTTTTACCCTTCCCTTTTTTCACCTTGAAATCTTGAGCTCTGCGATGGAGATGATCCGACAAATCAGCCACGGGATCATACCCTGCCAAAATCAACTTCTGCTGCTGGGCCGCCGTCTCAACGAGATTGACGAGGTCGCGCCCTTCCGAAACCGGAATAATGATGTTCGGCACGTCGACTCCGAGAATCGTACGCGCCCGGCGGGTCTGACCGATACGGTCGACTTCGCCCTTTATGTCGTCGAGACGTTTAAGCGTCAAAACGAGCTGGAGACGTTTTTCACCACGCACCGCATTGACTCCGAAGACCCTCGAAACGTTCATGATGCCGATGCCGCGGATCTCCATGAAGCCGGCGGTCGAATCGCTCGCGCTGGCGAAGAGGAAGTTTGTCGCGACATCCTTGCGGATGCATGTCAGATCGTCCGCGATGAGCGCGTTGCCGCGCTTGATGAGACCGAGAGCCGTTTCGCTCTTTCCGAGTCCCGGATCCCCCTCGATGAGAACACCGAGTCCGGACACTTCGATCATAGTCCCGTACAGCGACGTTTTAGGCGCACCGAGCTGCTCCATTATAAACGTGGCGTGGCGGGAGAAGATGCGGGTCTTCAGAGGGCTTTCCATTATGACCGCCCCGCACTCTTCGGCGATTTTTATCTCTTCCGCGGAGGCGTGCCGATCGGCGGTAAACACGAAAAGCCACGCCTTGTGAGACACAAGCTCCTTGAATCTTGCAGTGCGCTCTTTACCGGAAAGCGAAGTGAGATACGCCCACTCCGCATTTCCGATAAGCTGGAGGCGCTTCCACGCGAAGCACCCGAAAAAACCGGTAAGCGCCAGCCCGAGACGGTTGACTATAGGCTCGGCCATCACCTTGGAGACGTTTTCGGCCCCCGCGACCAGTTTTATCTTCAAACGGTCGCGTCCGGCTTCGAGAAAGTCGGCCACGGTGAAATTCGTGCCCTTGTCGGCGTCTTTGGCTGGCAGGTTTTTCATTTTTAATCTCAGTTCTTCGCGGAAGCGGCGCGCTGTTTTCTTACAGCGCCCTTGCGTGCCTTGACGCGCATTCTCAAGAGCTGACGCTCGGCGCGTGCCGCGGCCGCGTCGATGACGCTCTTGGCGCTCTCGGAAAATTCCTTGGCGCCGACGGCCGTCTCCCCGAGACGGTTGGCGACGACTTCGGCCATGTACATACGCTTCTTGACGTCGATGTCAATAACGATATTGATGGACGTTACCTTGGGAAATTTCGCGGCGAGCTTATCCATGCGCAGCTGCGCATACTCCTTAAGAGCCTCAAGTCTCACATCGCTGTGCCTCATTGTGATTTCTATGCTCATTGTCTTGCTCCTTTCTTTTGGTTCTTTTTTCTTTTACATTCTGAAATCCTCGCCGAGATAACGCGAACGGACATCCTCGTCGCGGATAAGTTCCTCGGTCGTGCCCTCTTTCAAAAGACGGCCGTTGTAGACCATGTACGCGCGGTCGACGACAGACAGCGTTTCACGCACGTTGTGGTCGGTGATGATGATTCCGAGCCCCTGGGCGGCGAGGCGCCGGATGATATCCTGAATTTCATTCACCGACAGGGGATCTACGCCCGCGAAAGGCTCGTCCAGCATCAGAATCGCCGGATTGCGGACGAGAGCGCGCGCTATCTCGAGTTTTCGCCTCTCACCGCCCGAAAGCGTATATGCGGGCTGATCGGCGACCTTCATGAGATCGAACGGCTCCAAAAGCTCCTCGGCCCGCGCCTTGCGCTTTTTAGCGTCAAAAGGCATCGTTTCGAGAATCGCCATGACGTTATTCCAGACCGAAAGCTTTCTGAAGATGCTCGGCTCCTGGGCCAGATAACCGAGACCTTTGCGGGCTCGCTTGTAAACGGGATCAAACGTTATATCCTCGCCTCGAAACTCGACCTTGCCCTGATTGGGGGTCACAAGACCCACGACCATGTAGAACGTCGTCGTCTTGCCGGCGCCGTTGGGGCCGAGAAGTCCGACTATCTCGCCGCACGAACACGAAACGTCCATCCCGTTGACGACGGTACGGTCACCGTAAATCTTGACGAGTCCCGTCGCCTTAAGATCAGGCTCTTTTTTAGGGGTGGCACTCACGGCGGCGGACTTCTCCGCAGCCATCGCGCTCATCGCCTGAGAAACAACATCGTCTTGCATCATCTTGCTGAAAGTTTCAATCCTAATTGCCGAGGAAGCGCTTTGCGCTGTCCTTCACGTCACCGTTGCCCACGTCGACGGTGATCACGGATCCGTCGACCTCAACCTGTTCCGTATCTATCCAAAAGGTTATCTTCCGGCCTTCGACCTGGCTTTTGCGCTTTCCGTTGTCGTTGAGCCTGGCGGTGATACCCTTCGCCTCGTCTCCGTAAAGGATGACCCGACTCAACGCCTTGTTGTAGGTGGCCTTTGCGCAAGTGCCGGAACGAAGCTCGTTCGTCACGGCGACGTTACCGATGGCGACGATACGCTTAAGCTCGTTCGTTCCGCCGAGAAAAAGAGTAACCTCGTCGGCGTGCATCTTGAACTCGACGTCGTCGACGAAAACATTACCGTCGAAAACGAGAACGCCTTCCTTGCGCAGGTAGGTCGATCTGTCGCTCGTGACCTTGACGTTTCGCGTCTCGTTTGTCGACGCGGCGGCGTTCCCTGCGGCTTTGGCGGAAACGACCACGACCGGAGCGCCGGCGTCGGTGACAACCGGCATACCCCCTTCGTTCGAGGCGGGAAGCAAAGCGGCGAACATCAATGATGCTAAAAACATTATAATTCAACTCCTTCAAATTTTATATCGGAAGACTCAATCTCAACCTTTGAAGATATTTTAACGAATTCTTCGGGAAAAGAAAAGTAAATTCCGCATCCTCTGATTTTAGTTTTACCGTACCGGCCGTTTGCGCGATTCTTTATCCAGCCGCTTTTCGTCTTTCTGTCGATGACGCACGCTTCGGCCTCAAGTTCGACTTTGACCTTCCCGTCAAGATCGTATTCACGGACGATGACGTCGCCGCACCAGACGAGAGACTCCTTCTCGAAAAACTGAGCCTTACCTGCGTAGATGTCGACTTTAATCGAGCCGTTCGGGTGGTTCTCCACGGGAACGACAATGCCTTCGGAAGGCCTATCCAATTTGGACGAACATTTCTCGAACTCGGATTTAAGGCGCTCCTCGTCAGCCGCAAAGCGGGCCGTGGCGGAAGCTAAATCAAACCGGCTCTCCTCTTCCGCGAAGAGAAGCGAAACCGCTAATGCGGCAAGGAGAGCTAATACCGGTTTATTCAAGAACGCACCACCTCGTTGATCGCGATAAGCTTCTTCCAAAGTTTCTCGACTTCCGAGAATTTAATCGCGTTTGCCGCATCGCTCTTGGCGATTTTAGGATTCAGATGCGTCTCCATGAAAACGCCGTCGATGCCTGTCGCGACAGCCGCGCGCGCAAGAGCGGGCGCGTACTTTCCATCGCCGCCCGAACCCGTACCGAGACCGCCCGGGCGCTGCACGGAGTGTGTCGCGTCCATGATGACGGGGTAGCCGAGCTCGCGCATGATAAGGAGCGAACGCATATCCGCTACCAGATTGCGGTAACCGAAAGAAGAGCCGCGCTCGCAAAGAAGAATCTTCCTGTTCCCCGTCGATTCGATCTTTCGGATCACTTGGGCCATATCCTCGGGAGCCATGAACTGGCCCTTCTTGACGTTGACCGCCGCACCCGTCTCGCCGGCCGCTACCACGAGGTCGGTCTGGCGGGCGAGAAACGCGGGAATCTGAAGAATGTCGCAGACCTCGGCCGCGCGCGCGCACTGCCAGGGCTCATGAACGTCGGTAATGACGGGGACGTCGAACTTCTGGCGTATCTCGGCGAGAATGTCAAGACCCTCCTCGATCCCGGGACCGCGGTACGAATCGACGCTCGTGCGGTTCGCCTTGTCGAAACTCGCCTTGAAAACGTAATTTACCTTGAGCTTCGCGGCAAGCGCCGTAAGACGCTTCGCGAGATCAAGCGCCATCGCGCGGGACTCGATTACGCAAGGCCCGGCGATGAACGTAAGTTTACCGTCGCCGAAGACGACTCCTTTATCAATGCTTATCTTCTTCATTGTGTATATTATAGCAAATTTTAAGGTTAAAAGGAGAGCGCATCGAGAGCATCGCCGAGTTTTTCGCGGGCGACGTCATCTCGTTCAGCGGCAGAGTTGGAGCCCAACACAACCACGATCGCCCTTTTGTCGCCGCGCTTGCCTGTAATTACGACGGAACTTCCGCCCGCATCGATATAACCGGTCTTCAGTCCGTCGGCCGCTTCGGACCCGTCGGGATTGATGACTTTAAGTTTGTCTTTCACCATCACGTTGTTGTGATTCACGAACCTTACCGAGCCCTGGATGGGAAGCTCCAGTTCGCAGACCTTGAGAGACGTGTATTTCAGAATCTCCGGATGGGTCCTTATGAGAGCGCGCGCCATTATAGCGAGATCGCGGCAGGTAGAAACGTTGAAGTTATCGGTCTGCGAACGCTTATAGGGAGGCAATCCGTTGGGGTTGTAAAACCTCGTCGATGTCATGCCCAGCGAGCGCGCCTTTTCGTTCATCCGCGCCACAAAAGCCTCCATCGAGCCGGAACATTTTTCGGCAAGAAAAACGGCGGCGTCGTTCGCGCTTTTAACCATGATCGCCTTGAGCATCGCATCGACGCTTACGGACTGACCCGGCTTAAGCCCGATCGCGCTCGGCTGACGCAGATGCACGTCGCGTCTGGTCTTCGTCGGCGAAGCGACGACCTGATCGGCTAGCGAAAGACGACCCGCCTTGACGTCGTCAAGGACGAGAAACGCCGTCATGAGTTTCGTCACGCTCGCGGGGTAGGCGGGCGTGTCGATATTGCCGGCGAAAAGAATCCTCCCCGTATCGGCGTCTACCGAAACGGCTCCGACATACGGAGACCTTCTGTAGCGGGATTGGACGGGAGAGGAGGGCTTTACGCTCCGTGCGGACCGTTGAACCGTTTTTTGCCTCTTACGCGGAGCGGCAACGGAAGATTCGGCAAGCGAAACGGATAGCGCCGCCGCCAGCAGTATTCTTAAAAAGATTCTCACTTTACCGTATGACGCGTAGCTTTAACGAGAGTCTTCCAGAGCGAGGCGGAATCCTTCGCCGCGAGAACGGCATCGAGATTGTCCTTCTTTGAAAAAGACTGGATGATGCCGGACATAAGGCGGAGATAGAAAGCCGAAACCGCAACGGGGATCGCCGAAAGGAAAACGACATGGACCTTTTCGCCGCCCCAGTCGATACCCTTCCTGGATACGCCCATCGCGAGCGTAAGACCGCCGCCTTCAACGCCACGAACGTGGGGAAACGCCAGCGATCCGCCGATGGCCGTCGAAAGGACGCCTTCGCGGTTCATCGCCGCCGTAACGAGGGAGTCGGCGTTGCTGATGAATTTGTTGTCCTCCATCAGTTTTGCGAGAGCCGTGATCGCGCCTTCCGTAGTGTCGGCATCAAGATCGGCGAGCATGAGCTCCTCGGCGCTGAAGCGGGAAATGCCGGTCTTCGGATCGTCGCGGTCGTAACGATCGGAAACGTTATGGGCGGCGTCGGCCTCGGAAGCGAAAAGGATGCGGCCGCAGCTTGAGCACGTAACGAGGTGCTTGGCGAGACGGACCTGCTGGCTCTGGGCGATCGGCACCTGCATGCCGCAGACGGAACAGCAGCCGTTCGACATCGCGGCCATAACGATATGGCTCTTTTTATAGAGACGCGAATAAAGACCCGCGACCTGAGGCTCCAGCTTGTCCTGAAGAGCCGCGATGGCGTCGTTGAGGGAATCTAGGTGACTGCCGTCACCCGTCTGATGGTGCTCGTCGCGGGTGAGAACCAGCTCCTGGAGCTGCTGAAGGTTGTTAAGTTGACTTTTCATATCTTATGCGTTTCTTTCGGTATAGGTTCGTATTTTGTCCAATGTTTCTGCCGAGAGAATGTGTTCCATCCGGCACGCGTCCTCGTCGGCCGTTTCGGGCTTGACGCCCAATCTTATGAGAAATGTTTTAAGAAGCTCATGGCGCGCGAGAACGCTCTTCGCGAGACGCTCGCCCTTTTTAGTAAGTTCGATCGAGGAATAAGGCTCCTGATTCACGAGTTCAAGCCCCTTAAGCTCATGAAGGGCCTTGACGACGCTCGGCATTTTAACTCCGAGCGCCTTCGCGACGTCCCGGACGCACGCGCTCCCCGTGTCCTTTATCAGAAGATGGATAGCCTCAAGATAATCTTCAAGACTCTGCGTCATAGAACCCATCGATCAACTCCCGAACGGACTCGTCTTTTTCATAAGGTGGGCGAATTTAACAGCCTCGATCGAGTCTTCAAGCTGCAGAGGGAACGGCGCCGCCGTACGCACGGAATCGTATACGGATTTCCAGAAGGCGCTCGGCCCGTGAAGAGTATCCTTAGGCAGGGACACTTCGCTCGTCACCACGGGAATGTCTTCATGCATATCGTCCAGCGGCGGCGTTCTCACGCTGGAACGGCGGCGGGTAAACTTGTATTCGGGATCAACCACCGTCAATGTGCCCGTCGGAGAATTCGCGTTTACGGAGAAAACTCCGAGTTCGCCGCGTATCATGAACGACGGCGCTCTGTTGGGAGCCAAGACTCCGCCGTTAAATTCGATGTCGGCCGAAATCTGGGTACGCGTTTTGAGGTTTACGTGCGCGTAATCTTCGGCGTCGCCGAGCGAAGCGATACGCTTAAGTTCGCTCCACATCTGAATCGGCGGCTGAGGCAGAAGCTTGAGCGCCTGAAGAATCAGATCCGTCATCGCGTAATACGCGGCTCCTCCGCCGAGACGCTTAACCGTCTGCCAGTCGTCGCGTCGGATGAAATCTTCACGTCTGAGACATATCTGGTAAATTTCGCCGAGACGGGGATCCGCCATCATCGTTTTGGCGAGAAGGAAGTCCGGCGCGAAAAGCCCGCGCTGAAGGACTAAAAGTCTGTTCTTCGCCTTGGTCGCCGCACCGCGCAGAAGCTGAGCATCATCAAACGTAAGCGCCATAGGCGACTCAAGAAGCGTCCAGCGGCCGCGCTCCAGCGACATGAGCGCATGCTTCACATGATCAGACGAACACGTGGCGATATCGACCAGATCAATATCGCGCTCATCGAGCATGTCGGAAAAACGGCGAAACATCTTGCAGTCGGGGAAATCGCCTGCAATCATATCGCGACGTTCTTTCAGAATGTCGCACGCGGCGACGACCTTGAAAAGCGCCGGGTGCGCTTTGAAGACGGGATAATGGCTCGAGAAAAACGAGCGTCCCAATCCGACTACTGCCACGCGCACGGGCGGGCGTTGGTATTCAAGCCTCATTTCTTCACGATCTCCGTTATGGCCGACAAGAATTGGGCTACGTCGGTGAAGCGTCTGTATACGCTGGCGAAACGTATATAGGCAACCTCATCGACCCTGTGAAGTTCCTCCATCACAAGCTCTGCAATAGCTTCGGACCTGACCTCGTCGCCTTCGAGTCTCTCAACGACATGGTCGATCATCGTACGGATCTGCTCGTCGCTGACGGGGCGCTTTCCGCATGCGCGGCGAATCGCCTTGTCGACCTTCGAGCGGTCGAAGGGCTGGCGGGACCCGTCGCTTTTTATAACGAGCACCTCATCGCGGTCGATTTCCTCATAAGTGGTGAAGCGGTACCCGCAGCAAAGACATTCGCGACGTCTGCGAATCGCGGCACCCTCGCGCGCCGTGCGCGAGTCGAGCACCTTGTCGTTGTCTTTGGAGCATTTGGGGCACTTCATCTGTTTTACTTTCCGTTAGGACACATCGTGCAGTGACGGCAATCGAGATTGACGGGCAACGGCGGCGGCGCACCGTGGCGGCGCGCGTTCCATTCGCCCAGACGGTTTACAAGAGCGAGAAGAAGCCCGAGCGCAATAAAACCGCCGGCGGGAAGAATCGCCAGGGTCACCGGCGAATCAAAAATGTTTTTAACCGCGATATCCCCCCAGACTGTAATGGAGCCGGAGCCTATCAGTTCGCGCACCGTGCCCACGAAGGAAAGCGCCAGCGTGAAGCCGAGTCCGGATCCAAGTCCGTCGGCGAACGAAAGAACCACTCCGTTCTTGCTCGCAAAAGCTTCGGCGCGGCCGAGAATTATACAGTTGACGACGATAAGGGGGATAAAGATTCCGAGCGATTCCGAAAGCGACGGCAGAAACGCCTTCATGAGAAGATCGACGGCCGTTACAAAAGTCGCGATGATGACGATATAGCAGGGAATATGAACCGCCGGAGGGATCACCTTGCGCAACACCGAAACGAGGACGTTGGAACAGATGAGAACGAAGGTCGCCGCGAGCCCCATGCCGAGCGAATTCTCAAGACTTGTCGTCACCGCCAAAGTCGGGCACAAACCGAGAACAAGCCGAAAGATCGGATTGTTCTTGAATATTCCATACCAAAAGGTTAACAATGTTTTCATAATAGTATCTTTATTATACTTTTTTTTTGCCTCATGCGCAAGCACGAAATGCATGAATGCAAAAACCGCGGATATATGCCGCAGGATCAAAAAACTAACGCGCAGTCAGCGGCGATCTGAGTCTTCAACTCTTCGAATGACGCAAATGTTCTCTCGGGCCTGACGAATCTGACGAACTCGACTTTCAATTCCGAGCCCTCGTCAAGCCCAATTAACCCGGACGGACAGTCGCCTCTGAAATGAATCTCCAAAGTCTTCTCTTTCCACGCCGCTTCGCCCATCGTCGGAGCGTATCCGAAATTGGCGATGGCCTTAATTCCAAATACAAGCACCTCGTAAACTCCGGCGGGCAGTACCGGCGGCGAATTCAGGATTTTCAGATTTACCGTCGGATAGCCGAGTTCACGCCCGATGCCTTTGCCGCGGACGATTCCGCCGGTCACCCGCCAGTTTCGACCGAGCATCCGGCTTACCGAATTCAAATCGCCCTTTTCAAGCGCCGCACGTATCCGTGTCGATGAGATACGCTCTCCGTCAAGCTCTGCGTACGGGACGACCTCGACTTCAAATCCGCGAGCACGCAGAAATTCCGCATCCCCTTTCGCGCCCGCCCCGAACCGCCAATCGGCACCGCAGCGGACTTTGGAATAAGATCTGATAAAATCGATAAACTTCTCAGGCGGCATCGAAGCGAGTTCAGAAGTGAAATCGAGAGCGATTACGTTCTTAACTCCGCACGACCTGATAAATTCCTCTTTCTCTGAATACGGCATGAGAAGCGAAGATGCCGATTCGGGACGAAGAATCGAGGACGGATGATTTTTAAAAGTGAGCGCCGCGTCGGCCCCCGCCAATATCCGGCGGTGACCTAAATGGACGCCGTCGAAAAAACCTACCGCGACAACGCCCGGCATGATCAGAACTCCTTGACGAACGGCTTCACGAAGGACGCAAGATCGCCCATTTCGACCTCAAGAAGCTTATCGAACGGAACCGCGTCCTCCACTGCCCAGCGGCCGACTTTAAGGCGTCTTAAACTCTCGAGCGCGGCGCCGCAACCAACAGCCTCGCCGAAATCATTGATAAGCGTACGGACGATAAGCCCCTTGGTCGCGGACAACGTGAACGCGGCAGAACCCTCAAGCGCCTCCGAAACGTCAAACCGGTAGACGTGGGCGAGAAACGGCTTGTGTTCTCCTGTATCGGCGGTTTCATATCCGGCGGAACCTTCGCGCCTTACGCTGCACCAGCGGCTCTCGGTCTGAAAAACGTCGCCCCTGAACTCGCCGATCGTCTCCGCGACTTTCGCGGCGAAATCAGCGGGCGCTTCGGCGCGGGAGACGACATCGCCGTGAATATCGTGGGTATTGGTCTTAAGCCCAAGGCGCATTGAACCGGAATAAAGCCTGTCGGCGCCCATGACTTCGCCCGTAAAACGGTTCGCGTCGTTCAAAAGGAGAATGAGAAGCCCCGATGCAGACGCGTCGAGCGAACCGCCGTGACCTACCTTAACAAGATTGAACTTACGCTTGACCGTCTTGACGACGGTCGAAAACGACAGTCCGGCGGGCTTATCGATCAGAAGAAGACCGCTCAGGTCTTCAAGCATTTTAAGCTGGGTCAGATTGGCCATCTTTATCGGCAGTGTCTTCGGCTACGGGAGGGAGCCTATCGAGAAGCGCCAGAACGGCATCGCCCTGCTCAAGCGAACGGTCAAGCTTAAAAACAAGGCGAGGCGTAAACTTCATGCGAACCTCGCGGTTGATGGCCTGCTGGAAGAACTTCGCTCTCAAAGCGAGATGCTTTACGGCCATGTCCTTAAGCTTCTCATCACCGAAAACGGAGACGTTGACCGTCGCGTCGCGCAGATCCTTGCCGCACTTGACGCCCGTAACGGTGATGAGACCCGGTGCGACGCTGTCGCCCTGCATGACCGTAAACATGCTCTCGGCTATAACGCGCCGTAAAAGCGAATTGATTCTCTGGAGTCTGTCTACGCTCATAAGCTGCGGGGGAGCTGTTCCATCTGATAGCATTCGATCGTATCGCCGACCGCGAAGCCTTCGAAATCGAGGAAGCACACGCCGCATTCCTGCTGTCCGGCGACTTCCTTAACCTCGTCCTTGAAGTGACGGAGCGTCTGAACCTTACCTTCCCAAACCTGCTTCTTGTTGCGGAAGATACGGTAAAGTTCCTTGGCGACGAGCTTGCCGTCGAGCATCTGGGAGCCGGCGATCTTGCCGAGCTTTCCGATATCGTAGATGGCCTTGATCTCGGCATGGCCGAGAACGACCTCCTTGTACTCGGGCGGCAGAAGATCGAGCATGCAGTTCTTGACGTGGTCGAGAAGTTCGTAGATGATTCTGAACGAATTGATCTTGACGCCGTCGTGACGGGCCTGACTCTGAACGCCGGAATCGTTGGAAATGTTGAATCCGACGATAATGGACTTGCCGGCTGCTGCCGTCTTCACGTCGGTAAGCGAGACGTTGCCCGTACCGGTACCGATGATTCTGAGCGAAACCTTCTCGCTCTTGATCTGGCCGAGGGCCTCGACGATCGCCTCGAGCGAACCCTGGGTATCGGACTTGACGACGACGTTGAGCTCGCGCTTGCCTTCGGCGGCCATGCGCGACATGAGAGCGTCGAGCGTCGCGGCCTTCGAGGTCGAAAGTTCATGCTCCTTGCGTTCGCGGGCGGCTTCCTCGGCGAGGGTGCGCGCGCGCTTTTCGTCGAGCATGACGCGAAATTCTGCACCTGCGTCCGGAACGCCCGAAAGACCCGTGGCCTTGACAGGAGTGGACGGAGGCGCCTCCTTGATGCGGCGGCCGTGATCGTCGATGAGAGCGCGGACTTTTCCGAAATGCTCACCGATGAGGAGCGCGTCGCCGACTTTAAGCGTACCGCCAGTAACGAGAAGCGTCGCGCAGGGACCGAGGCCCTGCTGAAGTTCGGATTCGATGACGTAACCGTTGGCGCGGCGAGAGGGATTCGCCGTAAGTTCAAGAACTTCGGCCTGAACGAGAATATTCTCGAGAAGCTCGTCGACGCCTTCACCCGTCTTTCCGGAAACGGGACAGCAGATGATGTCGCCGCCCCAATCTTCAGGCGTAAGGCCCTTCTTCTGAAGCTGCTGCTTTACGCGATCGACGTTGGCGGTCGGCTTGTCGGCCTTGGTGATGGCGACCATGATCTGAACGCCCGTCTGACGCGCGACGGCGATACACTCCTCGGTCTGAGGCATGATGCCGTCGTCGGCCGCTATGATGAGAACGGCGATATCGGTAAGCTGAGCGCCGCGGCTGCGCATCGCGCTGAACGCGGCGTGGCCGGGAGTATCGAGGAACGTGATCTTCTTGCCCGCGATCTCGACCTGGTAGGCGCTGATCTGCTGTGTGATGCCGCCCGCTTCGCCCGCCGCGACGTGTTCCTTGCGGATCCAGTCCATGAGCGTCGTCTTGCCGTGGTCGACGTGACCGAGGAACGTGACGACCGGAGCGCGGGGCTTAAGAGTCTCGGGAGCGTCGTCCGGTATGAGATCGTCGGCGTCGATAGCCTTCAGAACGGGCTTCGCCGCCGCCTTGTCGCGGGCGTGCTCGATAGTAACCTTGAAGCCGTACTTCTCGGCGATCTTCGTGGCGATATCGGGTTCGACGCGCTGGTTGATCGATGCGAGAATCTTAAGCGCCATCAGATCGGCGATAAGACGGTTCGGCTTGATGTTGAGCTTCGCGGCAAGATCCTTTACTATGACGGCGCCGCGGATGGAAATCTCGCGAGATTCCTCGTTGACGCTTATGCGGCCGCCGGGCTGGGGAGCAGGAGCGGCAACGCGGGGAACGCGCTTATCGAACGCGCGCTGGGCGTCACGACCCTTCTTGTCCTTGCGGCTGCTGCGGCTGTCGTCGTCATCGTAATCGACGTTGACCGGTTTCGGAGGACGGGCCTTCGGCTGAGCCGCGACGGTGATCTTGACGGCGGGAGCCGGTGTCGCATGCTGAAGCGGCTTAAAGCCCGCAGCGGAAAGACCGACCTTGGTGACCACCTTGGGAGCTTTGACCGGATTGACGGAAATTTTAGGTTTAACTCCGGGCGCCATACGGATAACCGGTTTCTGGGGCGCGGCGGAAACGGAAATCTTTGGAGCGGCGGGAGCGACCTTTACGTGCTCGGCCGGCTTCGGAGAGTCGACGATATTCGCCTTGGGTTCCTCCTTCGCGACCTCCTTCTTAACATCATTGACCTCGATAGGTTCAGCGGGAGCGAGCGGCGCAAGACGGACGATCTTACCCTCGGCGGCGGCCTTGGCCGTCGCGAGATGGGCGGAAAGACGGTCCCTGTCGGAATCGACGGCTTTCTTACGCATTTCACCGGCCTTGGCGCGCTTTGCCGCGCGGACAGACTCGACATCGGCGCTCTTGCTCAAACCGGCGACGGCCTCCTTAAGAGAAGGGAGATCACCGGCATTAATCGAACTGATCGCGCTTGTAACCTCCGCTCCGCAGCTTTCGGCGGCCCTGAGAACATCGGCGCTGGTAACGCCCGCCTCTTTAGCTAATTCATATACTCTCATACGCAAACCCTCAACTCTGAAAACCTGTTGAAATCTTATTCGTCGATCGATTCACCGCGGGTTAAAGCCGCAACGGCCTGAGCCGCCGCGTAAACGCCCTTGGCGGTAACCTCGTCGAGCCCCGTCGCCGCGATGAAGCTCGTCTCGTCTTCCTCGACGATGCCTTCGACGGTAAGGAAGCCGGCGTCCGCCATCTGCGTCGCGACGGCGGTGGAAACGGAGAACGTTTCGGCAAGTTCCTTGACCGCCTCGGCCTTCTGATCTTCGAAGCTCGCCGCGGCCATGGATCTCTTAACCTCGATATGCCACCCCGTAAGCTTGGTGGTAAGACGGATGTTCTGACCGCGCTTGCCGATGGCGAGCGAATACTGATCGCCGGCCGTAACGACGTGAACCGTGTTGTGGTCGACAGGATCGACTTCGATCGACTCGAGTTTGGCGGGGGAGAGCGCCGCCGCGACATACTGGCGGATATCTTCGTTCCAGCGGACGATGTCAATCTTCTCGCCCGAAAGCTCGCTGACGATCGCTCTTACGCGGCTGCCGCGCTGACCGACGCAGGCGCCGACGGGATCGACGTTCTCGTTGGCCGTTCTGACGGCGATCTTCGCTCTGAAGCCCGGATCGCGGCTGACACCCATGATTTCAACAACACCGTCGGAAATCTCGCTCACTTCGAGCCGGAAGAGCGCTTCGAGGAACTTGCCGCTGGCGCGGGAAAGAACGACGCTTGCGCCCTTTGCCTCGGGGTCGACGCGAAGAACGATGGCGCGGATGGGATCACCTACCTGGAACTCTTCGGTCGGGATACGCTCCTTGGCGGGAAGAACCATCTCGGTCTTGCCGACGGTGACGTAGGTGTCGCGATGAGAAACGGCGGAGACGGTGCCGGAAACGATATCGCCTATACGATCCTTATACTCCGAGAACGTATTGGTGCGCTCCGCGTCGCGGATCTTCTGCATGATCATCTGACGCGAAGTCTGAGCGGCGATTCGTCCGAGGCGGGAAGCGGGCATCTCGACCTCGAGAGCCTGGCCTTCCTTTACCGGAATACCCTTGTTGAAGCGTTTCGCGCGCTCGAGCGAAATAAAACCGGGACCGGTATCCTCGTCGGAGCAGATAAAGGTATCGTAAACGTGGAGCGAAAGATCTTTGCGATCGATGACAACCCGAAGATCATTGGTAACGTCATGATTCTTCTTAGCAGCCTGGGCAAGCGCCTGCTCAATAGCCGTAAGGACGATTTCACGACTTACGCCGCGCTCCGCTTCGATATGCTGAACAACCGCCAGCAACTGACTGTTCATTGCCATTTTTTTCGCTCCTTCGTGTCAAAAATCAATAAAAGGCCACCGGATCGACCCACCCGGATCGCCGAAGACTTGCGGATATTCTATCAAAAACGGCAAGGAGTGGTCAACCCGCATTCACCTAACACCCTTATCCCACTTTTTCCGGGGTGATTTATCCCAGTTTTCAAAAAAGCCCAATAAAACCCTATGAAAATTTATTTTCACACCCCTTCTTTTTCGTCGTAGACTTTTTCATCCGAAGGCGCTTTTCAGGCGCAAGAGC
>JAFXEU010000045.1 GCA_017520845.1 Kiritimatiellia bacterium
GGCATCCCCGGAGTATGTGTATTTACTTGTCCTGATTGTAAAGCATAAAACCGAACGACGAGATCGAGCGTCAGCACCCCGGACCGAAGCTTATTTCTATTGATGAAAATAGAAATGAATCCACGAAATAAAATCACACCCACTTTTGCAAGCGACAGAAGTTTAATATTGACTCAAATCACGAGTTTATGGTATCGTATAATGTAGTTAAAGAAAGGATGTTATCTCGCCTAATGGGATGGCAGCAGATGAAATATGAGTAATTATAGATTGTTGTCTCTCTTCGGAATATTTCTCACGGTATGCGGGTGTATTGTCAAGAGCGTTGATTTTCGTGATACGATAAGCGAGGCGAAAAGCGCCGTGTTTCCGGCGTTGGTTTACGTTCGCGTTATTACCGAAGGCACGAGCGACGGTAAGATTGAAAAATTCGAGTCTTCCGGTTCGGGTGTAATAATTTCTGAAGACGGTGAGCTCCTAACGAATCATCACGTCATCGACCGTGCCTCCCGTATCCGCTGCCAGCTTACGAACGGGGAAATGTATGATGCGAGCGTAATCGGAAAGGACAAGGATCTTGATCTTGCGCTTCTTAAACTTTCTGCCGATGCGGGGGTTAAGTTTCCTAAAGCTAAACTTTCGAACAGGAATCTTGATGTCGGCGCCGTTGTTCTCGCGATGGGGGCGCCGTGGGGATTGGCTCGTTCGGTCTCCATGGGAATCATCTCGTGCAATGACCGTTATCTTGAAGGAGCCGGGGACTATACGCTTTGGTATCAGACGGATGCCGCGATTTCGCCAGGCAATTCCGGCGGACCTCTCGTTGATACGGCTGGCGAGGTGGTCGGCTTAAACGCCCGCGGCAATATGCGTGGTGCACAGGGCTTTACGATCCCCTCGCCGATTATTCTCGAAGTGCTGCCGAATCTGAGAAAATACGGTAACGCCCATTGGGCGTGGTTCGGCATAAATTGGCAGCCTCTTAAAGACTTTGAGCGCGATACGGCTTTCGGTGCGACGAACGGGGTAATAATCGCCGGAACCGAGCGCCAAAGTCCCGCTCGGTTGGCGGGCTTAGAGCCGAATGACCGGGTTGTAGCGATTGACGGCGTTTCCGTTACCGCATTTTTCCGTGAAGACATTCCCTCTCTTAACCGTAAGCTCGCTTTGCGTGATTGGGAGAAGGGTGTTAAATTTGATTACATCCGCGATGGGGTTGAGAAGAGCGTTGTTATTACGCCTAAATCGAAAGGTGATGTTGAAGGAGCTGAGGTCGAATGTAAGCGGTGGGGGCTGACTGCCAAGGAGATTAACCGTTTCGATACTCCGGATCTCGCTTTTATGGCTCCAGAGGGCGGCGTTTTTGTCTCGTCCGTCGCATGGGACGGCAACGCCGACAATGCCGGGTTTAAGGAGCGCGACATAATAAAGCGTATCGGAGGGAAGGAAGTTAAGGACGCTGGCGAACTTAAGAAAATTTACGATGACGCGGTCGCGAATGTGGAAAAGACATTCCAGCTTAGCGTTGAAGTCGTCCGCAAGGGCCGTAAAATGCAGCTCGTTTTGAATTTTAGACTTGATCCTGAAAAGGAGGAAACGTTATGAAAAAAGTAAATATTCTGAAGTTAACAATTACCGCTTTATGTCTGGCTTCATTTACTGCAAATGCGGTCGTATCGGAGAATAAAACAGAATCGACTCCTTACGAAATTGCCGCTAAAAACCGTAAACTTGTCGGTAAATATTCCGACTCGATTGCAGTTGTGCGTTACTATGTCAAAAAGAATGACAAGGGCGTAGAGCCGTCTTTTACAATTCCTTATAAATGCCCTAATTGCAGTTCTACGCATTATCGCGACAGTATAGTGTCTGCCGAAAAGAAAATCCCCGCCGAATTTGCGGGATTTCTCATTTCGAGCGACATTGTTTTAATGAGCGATATAATGTTGCCGCCGGAATTTATCGATCGTATCGAAGTCGAGTGTGCAGGCGAAGTTGTCGCGGCGGCGGAGTTCGAGTCTTCAAGCGAATATAATGCTCTTTATTTAAAGCTGGCGAAGCCTCTTGCAAAGGCGAAGCCCATAAAGTTTGTCGATGACAAAAATCCCGAGAATCCTTCTTATTTCTTTATGGTTCGCGAGGAAGGAATGACGGTCGCGGGTGTTTCGGGCTCTAAGGTCTCCCAGTTCAAGCATTTTGTAGAACTTGACAAGGATATTTACGAAGGCAACCCCAATACGCTCATGGTCAATAAATCGCTTGAACCGGTAACGGTTTCTCTTCAGGATAAAATAGAGCTTGGCAAGGAGGTGTTTTCATCTCCGCTGAACTGGCCTAGAGAGCCTGCAGATAAGCGTTTTGAGCGTATAAGGTCGCTTGAGGCGAAATTGACAAAGTCTATCGTTCCGGTCAATATTCAGCTCGAAGCGAAGGCGAAGGAACCCGGCAGCCGTTTTTCAATAACCTGGAGCGGTGATGACGATCTCAACAATAAAAACGATATTGATTGTCCGGGTATTGTCGTGGAGGGCGGCAAGGTCATCGTTCTTGCCGCGCTGCAGCCGCAAGCGACGGCACGTCTTGTTAAAATGAACGCGTCAGCCTCCAACGGCGCTAAGATTCCGCTTCAATTTGCAGGTTCTTACCAGAATGAAGGCGCTCTGCTTGCTACTCTGCCTGCTGAGAAAATTGCTGATTTCGAACCTCTAAAATTGGATGTCCGAAAGGCGATTGAGCTGTGGCAGGGGAAATTCTACCGCGTTTCATTCAAGAATGTCGGAGGGAAAATCGAATTTAATACAGGGCTTTCGAAAGTTGACGGGTTTAAGCGAATCAAGGGCAATGTTTCCGTTGCCGAGTTTGAAAAAGTCAGCGGTGTCGAAACAAGATATTCCAGCAGTCGTGAGAACAGGAATGAATGCATTTTCACGGTAGATGGTTCGCTTGTCGCGGTAAAGCTTAAAAGCCGTCATTCGGAACGCTGGAGTTCCGAGCGTTCAGATATTCAGGGTGAAACTTTGTCTGCAATGGTGGACGCTCCGACATTTGATCCTGAGAATATTCCGCGAGACATTTCCGACCGCAAGCGTGTTGCGTATTTCGGAGTTGAAGTTCAGGCGGCGGGGCATGAGATAGCGCGCGAGAAAAAGGCTATGGCCTATCTTAAAGCGTCTGCGGAGTCTGCTCCGCTTGTGACCGAAGTTTATCCGGGCTCACCCGCCGATAAACTCGGCGTCAAGGCGGGGGATATTCTTGTTTCGATAAAACATGTCGCAGCTTCGCAAAATGAAGATTTCTCGGTTGAGCGCGATTATATGTCCGAGATAAACTGGGTCGAGGCTTTTGAGGATAAACGTTTTGTAGAATTCGCGTCTATGGGTCAGCTTGCTCCATGGTCGAGTCTTGAAAGCGGGATAAAAAGTGTCGTTTCGAAGTTCAGCGTCGGAGCGAAAGTATCGGTTTCGTGGGTTTCGAACGGCGAACTTAAGGAGGGTGAGACGACTCTTGCTCTCGCGCCCGTGCAGTTTACTACCGCCGCACGCGTCAGGAACAAGGAGCTTTCAATCGCCGTTTGCGACATGACGCAGGAAGTGCGGAAGTATTTCAAGTTCGACGACAAGGCCCCCGGCGTTGTGATCGCCAAGGTTAAGTCGGGAGGAGTCGGCGCGGTTGCGGGCTTAAAACCGTTGGAGCTTATAATTGAAGTAAATGGAGAGGGCGTTAAGTCGGCTAAGGATTTCCAGGAGAAGACGAAGGGTAAAAAGGAACTTAACTTTACCGTTCGCCGCCTTTCCAATACGCGCGTAGTGCCGATAAAACTTTAACGGATTATACTAAAGAAGGTTTTGAGACAGTTATATGAGACAGACACCGAATCCTGATGATTTCATTTTAAAATGGCGCGGCGACAAGTTTACGGTCACGCTCGAACTGGACCGTCCCCGCAAGGGGCGCGCCGCGTTCAGAACCAATATCGGCAACGCCGGCATCCGCAGACGTGAGATAATCGCCGAGACTGAAAGCGGAGATACTCCCATGGCTCGCGCCTGGACAGACATCCCGCTCGCCGAGGTGAAGCCTGGCGTTTTCAAGGCCGATATCGCGCTTGAGGAAGTCGGAATTTTTTCAGGCAAGGCGTGCTTCTTCCCCGAAGGCTCCAACGTTCCCGAATGGCCCGAAGGTCGCAATACCCACATTAAGGTCGAGAGTGAAACAGTAAGGAAGAGTAATTCCATCTATACGGTCTTCCCGCGTCAGTTCGGCTCGTTCAGGGAGGTCGTGCGAAAGCTCCCCGTCATCATGGACAAGATGGGCTTCCGCCTGATCCAGACGTTGCCTCCGTTCCCCGTTCCGACGACATACGCCGTGATGGGCGAGTACGGCTGCCCGTTCGCGTCGCTCGATTTCTATTCCGTTGATCCGGCGATGGCCGAGTTTGACGAGTACGCGACTCCCTTGGATCAGTTCCGCGAACTTATCGACGCCGTTCATTCGCGCAAGGGTCTCTTTTTTGTCGATCTGCCCGCTAATCATACGGGCTGGGCTTCAACGCTGCAAACTCACCATCCCGACTGGTTCAACCGCGAAACCGACGGTAAGTTCATTTCACCGGGCGCATGGGGAGTAAAATGGGCCGATCTCGTTGAGCTCGACTATTCCAACGCCGAGCTTAGAGCGTATATGGCCGACGTGTTCCTCTTCTGGTGCCGCAACGGCGTCGACGGCTTCAGATGCGACGCGGGTTACATGATCCCCGCCGAAACGTGGGAGTATATCGTCTGCCGCGTGCGCGAGGAATATCCCGACACTGTCTTTATGCTTGAAGGGCTGGGAGGCGATCTTAAGGTTACCGACCGACTTCTTGCGGAATCGAATCTTGACTGGGCGTATTCCGAGATTTTCCAGACGTACAACCGTGATCAGTTCGAGTGGTATCTCCCGGGCGCGATTGAGCGCAGCGAAAAATATGGAACATTAGTCCATTTCGCAGAAACCCACGACAACGACCGTCTTGCGAAGGGCGGCGAGACTTACGCGAAGATGCGCGTTCAGCTCGCGGCGCTTTTAAGCTGGCAGGGCGCGTGGGGCATAGCCAACGGCGTCGAATGGTTCTGTCGAGAGAAGATCGACGTTCACGGCAAGAACGACCTCAACTGGGGCTCGCCGTCGAATATGGTCGATCTCATTTCGAAACTCAATCTGATCCTTGATACGGATCCGACGTTCTCAGGGGCTTGCAAACTTGAAGTCGTAACTAAAGGCGGCGGAAACACTCTCGCCGTCGTAAGAACGCCCTCCTCCGAGTCTGGCCCTCGGGCGCGTAAACTTCTTGTGGTCGCGAATCTCGATTGCGCGAACGGAGCGGAAGTTGAATGGGACCCGACGAAGTTTTCGGCGAAGGAGGCTCTTGATCTTGTTACCGGCAGAAAACTCACGGCGCTTGGAGTTCTTGATCTCAATCCGGGAGAGGTTCTCTGTCTTGTGGGTCCAGCATCAGCGAAAGCAAATGCCGAAATCGCGCTTGAAACGGTTGAACCGGATACGTTCAAGTTTCATTGGCAGTTTCCGCGCGATGAAAAGCGCGAGGTCGTTGTGCCCGCAGGTGAGACCGTGCGCGTTTCAGCCCCGTTCCACTTTAGGTACCATCTTATCGATCTGAATACAGGCCGCACGCTCAGCGCCGCCGCTTCGCGTTACGCCAAGGGCGAGCACTTCGCCGAATTTAAATCTCCCGCATACGAGGGAGACGGATCTAAGTGTCGCGCGCTCAATTTGAGGATGGTCGTATATACGCCTGAAAAGGCGACGAGAACAGTTTCTAAATTCCTCGTTCCGCCTTCGGGCGACACCGCTCGCGCTCTCATATCGCTCAACCGTGAAGAGGTGCGGCGCAATACCGATTACAGAACTATTCTTTCGAACGGCTCTGGTGCCGCCTCTCAGATGCGCCTCGGCTGGGGCGTGATCGCGAGCCAGTATGATGCGATTCTCGCCGCCAATCCCAATGCAAACTGCCCGTCCGACCGCCTTAATGTTTGGACGCGTATGCGCTGCTGGCTTCAGCGCGAAGGTTATACGCGCGAGTTTGACGCCCGCTCTACCGTAAAGTTCGTAGCCGATCCGAGCGGCGAAACGGCGCGCTGGGAATTCAATATGCCGTGCGGCATGGGCAAGACGACGGCGTTCGTGTTCGAAATTTCGCTCGCCAAAGGGTATAACGCCGCGCGACTTAAAGTGACGCGCCGTGATGCGGGAGAGAACGACGTCGGCGATCAGGTTCGTGTCGTTTTCAGGCCCGATATCGAATGGCGCAGCTTCCATTCGACGACTAAGGCTTATACGGGTCTTGAAGCGCTTTTCCCGCGTAGTGTTTCGCCGTCTCCGCGCGGCTTCGCGTTCCATCCGTACGACGGCGATTTCGTAATGAGCGTCGACGGCGGCGAGTATCATCATGAACCGGAGTGGGTTTACAACGTTTCCCACATCGAAGAGGAGCGCCGCGGCCAGGACGGTTCGGGCGATCTTTTCAGCCCCGGCTGGATTTCCGCCGATTTTAAAGTCGGCGAGACGGTGACGATCGTCGGCGAAACGGTCGGCGTCGGAGCAGTGAGACGCGGGGATGAAAAACTTGATTTCCCCGACTCACGCGAAGATTCTCCGAGATCGCTTGGCGTTCCCGAGACGCTTGAAAAGTCGCTCGATCTTTTTATCGTGAAGCGCGACGACCTCAAAACGGTGATCGCGGGTTATCCGTGGTTCCTCGATTGGGGGCGCGATACGTTTATCTTCATGCGCGGCATGATCGCCGCCGGTAAGATAGATGACTCGATCGCGATATTGAAGGCGTTCGCCGCGTTTGAAGAGAACGGGACATTGCCGAATATCATCTACGGCACGACCGCCGGGAACCGCGACACGACCGACGCGCAGCTCTGGTTTATCCGCTGCGTTCAGGAGATTGACGCGCTCGGGCTGAAGGCGACCGAAATCGCGGCGCTTAAGGAGACGTGCGGGAGTATCGTCGACAACTATATCAAAGGTACGCCCAACGGCATCCGGGTCGATAAGGAAAGCGCGCTCGTTTATTCTCCGTCTCACTTTACGTGGATGGATACGAACTATCCCGCCTGCACTCCGCGTCAGGGTTATCCTGTCGAGATTCAGGCTCTGTGGATTTCGGCGCTCAAGTATCTCGGACGCGATGAGATGGCCGATAAGGCGCTTAAGAGCGTTAAAAAGTATTTCAAACGCGCTTACGGCGGTTATTACGACTGCCTCGCCGCGCCCAACGGCGAATCAGCGGCGGATGCGGTTCCGGAGCCGACGATACGTCCTAACGAGCTCTTTTTGATTACGCTCGGAATTCTCGATGACGTTTCGATTCTTGCCGAGACCGAAGAGCTTCTGATACCCGGCGGAATCAGATCGCTTGAGGCGGGCAACGCGCTTTATAAAGGCGTTTACGAGGGCGACGAGGATACATGCCGTAAGCCCGCCTACCACAACGGCACGGTCTGGGGCTGGCCGTTCGCGCTTTTTGCGGAGGCTCTCTGGATGACCGGGTCGGCATCCGTGGAAACCGCTCTTCAGCTTCTGGCGGGAGCTGTTGAGAACATCAACGTCGGAACCGTCGCCCACATGAGCGAGAACGCCGACGGAGACGCGCCCCACGCCCAGAAGGGCTGCACCGCCCAGGCCTGGAGCGTGAGCGAGCTTCTTCGCGTCTGGCTTAAGCTTGGTAAACGGTCGGAGAGCGGGATTCTTGCCCGGGCCCGCTGAGAATCAGGTTGACTATTCGCTTAAGAATGGAGTATACTGTTGAATTGCAATAATTATAATAAAACAGCTGAATCAAGGTAAATAAAATGAAAATCGCAAAAGTGAACGGATTTGAGGTTAATAAGCAGGCAGTCGGATTCGAGCTTGACCGTCTTGTCAGATTTTACATGTCGCACGGTATGTCGATGCAGGAAATAAAGGATAATCTCCCCAAACTTCAGGAGAAGGCTCTTGATCAGGCTATCGGTGCGCGTCTTCTCCTTGAGCGCTCGCAGCAGCTTGACGTTCCCGTTTCAGCCGCCGACATCGATGCGGAAGTCGCAAAGGTTGTCGAGCAGGTCGGCGGAGAAGAGAATTTCAAGAAGGCTCTCGCCGCGCAGAACATCACGGAAGAGTCGTTCCGTAGCGAGCTTGAAAAGGGTGCGCGCGTCAATAAGCTCGTGGAGCAGGCCTGCACCGGCGTTGAAGAGCCTACGGAGCAGGAAGTTACAGATTTTTATGAAGCCCACAAGAGCGAGTATGTTACCGAACCTAAGGTTCTTTGCCAGCATATTCTCGTCAAGGTCGAGGATAATTCTTCTTCCGACGAAAAATCCGCGGCGTTTGAGAAGATTCTCGCCATTAAGGAGCGCATCGCCGCAGGCGGCAATTTCGCCGAGGAGGCCGAGAAGAATTCCGACTGCCCGTCCGGTCGCGAGGGCGGTTCGCTCGGTTGGTTCGGTCCCGGCATGATGGTTCCCGAATTCGACAAGGTCGCCTTCGAAATGAAGAAGGGCGAAGTCTCCGGCGTCGTCACGACCCAGTTCGGCTATCATATCATCTACAAGGCCGATGAGCAGCCCGGCGGCCAGCAGACTCTTGTCGACGTTCACGATCAGATCAAGGATCTTCTCCGTCACGGCGCGCGCGGCAAGGCCGTCGACGCGTTTGTCGCGGAATTGCGCGAGAAGGCCAAAATCGAGTTTCTTGAAGTCGAATAGTTCAGAGTCGGGAGGGCGAGCGTCCCCGCGATTCTGCAGTTAAGGGTTCAGAGTCGGGAGGGCGAGCGTCCCCGCGAGCCGGCAGTTAAGAGTTCAGAGTCATGGAAATAACGAGTCCCAGCAATCCGAAGCTCAAGTATGTCGTTAAGTTGAGAACGTGTTCGACGCGCGAAGAGTCCGGCGAGATGATCGTCGAAGGTTTTCGCGAGTGTCGGCGCGCTCTCGACAACGGCTATCGTCCTCGCGCGATTTTTCACTGTCCCGACTTTTATCTTAAAAACGAGAACGAGCCTGCGATTGTCGAGGAATGCCGCGCGAAGGGAGCCGAGGTCTTCACCTGCTCCAGACAGTGCTTTGCCAAGATCGCATACAAGGAGCGGCCCGACGGTCTTTTGATGGTCGGACCGCATGTTACGGTCAAGCTTTCCGATCTTAAGCTTCCCGAAAACTCTCTTGTCATCGTCACCGAGGCGATAGAAAAGCCGGGCAATCTCGGTACGATTCTCCGTTCCGCCGATGCCGCGAAGGTCGCGGCCGTGATCGTCTGCGACAGAACGACCGACATCCATAATCCGAATGTCGTGAGAGCCTCTACCGGAACGATGTTTTCCGTCCCGATCGCCGAGGCGACAAGCGATGAGGCGCTTGAATTTCTCAAGTCGCGCGGCTTTAAAATTCTGGCGGCTACGCCCCACGCCGAAAAACTCCATTTCGAGGTCGATCTCACGGGCAATGTCGCCGTTGCGCTCGGCGCCGAGCAGTACGGTCTTACCGCAAAGTGGATGGACGGAGCGGAACTGCGGGTTCGAATCCCTATGCTGGGACTCGCCGATTCCCTCAATGTTTCCGCGGCGGCGACGATTCTCGTCTACGAGGCCGTGCGTCAGCGTATAGCCGCCGGTGTGGAGAGCGTTCCCGCGTTCGAGCCGTGGCACGGCGAAGGAATGAAGGATCATTGAGATTATGATTTTCGGCCTTGACAGATATTTCGCGTATCCATCGGTATTTATAGCTGTTCTTTCCGTCCCCGTAGTCCTGTTTTGGTTTGCATTTCTGGCTGCGCGCCGCAGGAAGGCGCTTTTGAAAATCACCCCGGACGTTGCCTCGTCATTCACTCAGCGGCTGCAGATGTATCTTACGGGAGTCGGCTTTGCGCTGATTCTCTGTGCCGCCGCCAGGCCACGCTGGGGGATAACGTCGGAGACGGTGTCCGTAACCGACAGGAACCTGGTTGTAGCCCTCGACGTTTCGCGCTCCATGCTTGCGCGAGATGTCCGGCCCGACAGACTCGAGCGCGCGAAATCCGACGTCGCCGATCTGATCGATTCGCTCGAAGGCGACAGATGCGCGCTTGTCGCGTTCAGACGCACCGGAGTCGCGCTTTGCCCCCTTACGACGGATCAGGGCTTTTTAAGAAGCGCCCTGGAGTCCGTTTCCGTTGATTCGGCTCCCAAAGGAGAGACCGATTTGGGAAGCGCGATCCGCGAATCGCTTCAGGTTATTTCGCAGATCGACGGCAAGAACGGTTCGAAGGCCGAACGAAGCGCGATCTTTCTCATTTCTGACGGCGGCGATCTGAGAGGAGGCGCCTTAAAAGAGGCTCAAAAAGCCAAGGAACGCGGCGTCCCGATTTTTACGATCGGCATCGGAAGCCCCGCGAAAAGCGTTCCGGTTCCCGACGAGAACGGCGGAGATATGATTTTTGACGGTGAAGCCGTGATGACAAAACTCGATGAGGACGCGCTTAAAAAAATCGCCGAGACGTCCGGCGGCAGGTACGTTTCTCTCGCTACATCCGGAACCGCAAAAACCCCGTTCGGAGACCTTTGCAGGAAATTGCTCAGTCAGGTTGACGCGGAGAACAAAAAGGAAGAGATCGATGTGCTTCACGAGAAGTATGTCTGGTTTCTCGTTCCGGGCCTCGCTTTTCTCTTCGCCGGGGCTATGCTTTCCAAGGGCAGGTTGAACAACAGAAAGAAAAAGTTATGAAGAAGATTTTTTTAATTTTGTCGGCTCTTCCTTTTTTCGCGTTTGCCTCGGGCGAGCGTTTTAAAATCATGAGCTACAATATCAGGCACGGCGTGACATCCGACAAGGGTTTCGATCTGTCCCGGGCCGCGTGCGTAATGGCGGCGGAAAAACCGCGTTTTGTCGCGCTTCAGGAAATCGACATGTATACGGATCGCGTTGGGCGAACCAATTCATGCGAGGTGCTGGCGCGGTTCATGGGCGAAAAGCATTCGTGCGCCACGAACTGGAATTTCGCCAAGGCGATCGATTATGGCGGAGGAGCGTACGGGGTTGCGCTTTTATCGGAGGAAAAACCGTTGCGCGTCGACACCGTTAAGCTTGGCGGCAATGAGCCGCGGGTGCTGCTCATGTGCGAGTTCGACGACTGCTGGGTCGGCGTTACCCATCTGCCTTTGGGCTTCGTGGACGGAAGAATCATGAATTTAACTTCCCATAAGTCATCGTTTCCGATTGATGATTCCGACGGTGAAATTACAGCGGACAATGTCGCTTTGGCTAAAGAGAGGGCCGATCTCGCGCGCGAGTTCAATCAGATATCCTTCGATTATATGGCAAGCGTCATCAAGGTCGAGGTGTTGGCCAGAGCAAAGACGAAACCCGTTTTTCTTGCCGGCGACTGGAACGCTTTGCCTCAGTCCCGTTTTTTGACCAATGTCAGGAAATTCATGACAGTTCTTACTCCCGAGAATATTCCGACGTTTCACGGCGTGATCAAGAAGCTTCCGTTCACGGGAAAAGGCAAGTGCATCGATTATATAGCGGTGGACATCAATCATGCGGATACGTATGAGATTATTTCCTCTCGCGTAATTGATGAGCGTCTCGTTTCGGATCACGCGCCGGTAGTTCTCGAAGTTAAGCCTCATTGCGTAAAATAAAACCTTTCACCGGAGGTCTGAAAAGCATGAAAAAGTTTTCAGAAGGAATAGACAGAAGAAATTTCGTAAAGTCGGGAGCCTCTCTGATCGCGGTCGGGGCCGCAGGCGGAGTTTTTTCAGCAACGGCGGGTTCTTCCGCTCCGGATTATGAAAAACTTCAGCTGGAGAACGATCTTGTTACAAGAAAGATATATCTTGAATATCTCAAGGACGGCGATACGCGTTCGTTGGCCGCGCTTAAAAGGCTGGATAAGGCCTTTGACAAGGTGTTGAGCGAGGTTCGCGCGACCGAAGTGACCGATCCGAATAAGCCTGCGGTCTGGTATCTTTACAACATGGGTATCGTCGTCAAGAGCGTCTCTAAAATTTTTGCGATAGATCTGGTGCATCCCCGCTCGCCGGAACTCGTGCCTTTTCTCGATTTTGCCCTTATTACCCATAATCACGGCGATCATTGGACCAGGCCTTTCTACAACGCCATGAACAAGGCCGGCAAGACGGTCGTTTCGAATTTTCTCGATAATTACGGAGTTAAGGACTGGATCATCAACGGCGGATTTACGCGAGCCGAGAAAACTTTTACTTTCGGCGACGTGTCCGTAAAAACGAGGCAGTGCGATCATAACAAATATCTCGTCAATTTTACGACTTTTTACGAAATCCACATAGGTGATTTTACTCTCTGCCACACGGGCGACTGTTCAAATCACGCGAAACTGAAATTCTCGCGAAAACCCGATCTCTGGGTCGTTCACCCCTATTGCGGAATGGATACGGTAAAAGCTTCGGTTGAGGCGGTTCATCCGAAAAAGGTTCTCGTAGGGCATATCGAAGAGTTGACGCATCCTAAAAACATGTGGCGCTGGTCATACGGCGACGGCCTTAGGGTGAAATCAAATCTTGAATCCGCAGGGTTCGCGGCCGTATTCCCTCTTTGGGGAGACAGGGTAATGTGAGGTTTTTATGAACCTTGTTCTCAACAACTGTCTGATGATTCTTCCGGGACGTAAAAGCGCCGTAGGAGATATTGTCGTCACAAACGGAAAAATCGATAAGATTTTAATTTCACCCGAGGAGCGTGCGTCATCGCCGCGCGGGATTGATCTTTCCGGCGCGATTGTGATGCCGGGTATCGTCGACGCCCATTGCCATGCGCCGATGACCTTGCTCCGGGGCGTGGGCGGAGGACTTCCTCTTAAACGCTGGCTTGAGGAGGCGATTTTCCCGATAGAAGCGAGGATGACCGACGAGGATGTCGCCGCGGGGATGACCTGGGGCGCGATGGAACTTTTGGCGGGCGGCGTCACCTGCGTCGCCGATATGTACGAGCATTCGCTCGCAGGCGCCGCCGCGCTCGCTGAGACGGGGATTAAGGCCAATGTCTGCCGTCCTGGTCTTGCGTTCAGTGACGGAACTCCTAAGGGTCGATTAGAAGAGTGTATTGATTTTGTCAGGAATTTTAGCGATCCTAATAATCGTCTTGTAGCTGATATTTGCATTCATTCCGAATATCTGACGAACGAGAAGTTCTGCCGTGCGCTCGCCGAGGCGAACCGCGAATTCACTCGCCCGCTCAATGTCCATGTCTCGGAGACTAAGCGTGAACATGAGGAGTGCATTGCGCGTCACGGCAAGACGCCGATAGCGTATCTCGCAGAGACGGGCCTTCTCGATTACGGCGGATATGCCGCCCATTGCGTATGGTGCACGGATGACGACTTTAAGATCATGGCGGACAGAAACGTAAGTTTGGTTCACAATCCGTCGAGCAATATGAAACTCGCGAGCGGTTTCGCGCGAGTCTGCCGCGCGGCGGAGCTTGGCGTGAACGTTGCGCTCGGGACGGACGGTCCCGCGTCGAACGACAATCTCGACATGTTCGAGGAGATGCATTTAACTTCGCTTATCCACAAGGGCGTTCTGTTGGATCCGACGGTTCTTTCGCCTTGGGAGGTGATAGAGATGGCGACGGTGAACGGAGCTAAGGCTCTCGGTCGCTACGACACGGGCGAAATCGCCGTCGGCAAGGCGGCGGATCTCTGTGTGGTCGCGCTCGATAAGCCGCATTTGAATCCATGCGTCGACGCTGCCAATCTTATCGTCCATAGCGCCCATGCGAGTGACGTCGCAATGACGATAGTCGACGGCAGAATAGTTTATGAAAGATCGCCCGAGCAGTCATGGATTGACATCAACCACGAAAGGGCGGAATTCGATTTTGAAATGTCCTTGAGGAGGCTTAAGATAAAATGAAGGTTTTTGTCATCGCGATGAACAACGAGGCCGAGTGTGTCGTTTCCAATCTTGAAAATGCAGTCGAGAGTACGCTTTTCGGCCGCCGTGTCGTGCGTGGAACGCTAAACGGCGAAGACGCGTTCGTCGTCGTGTCCGGCGTCGGCAAGTCGAACGCCGCGGCCGCGGCCCAGCTTGCGATCCAGGAAACGGGAACGAAGAGGATTTTGAATCTCGGAGTTTCGGGAGGTCTCGATCCGGCGATGAAGGTCGGCGAGATTTACGAGGTAGCCGACGCTGTCCAGTACGATTTCGATCTCGTTCAGATAAACGGAACCGAGATGGGAACCTTGAACGAGCGCGATACGCCGTTTATCCCATGCAAGGCGGAAGGGCGCTTCGAGGCGAAGACTCTCGGCACGGGCGACAGATTCAACGACAGCGCGGACGACAGCGCGCTGCTTAAAAGGCTCGGCGCGTCGCTGCGCGATATGGAGGGCGCGGCGATCGCCCACGTGTGCGAGACGGCGGGCGTCGAGTTTGTTTCTTACAAGTGCATAAGCGATGTCGAAGGTTCGGGCTCGATGCCGGAACAGTATATGGAGAATTTGAAGAAGTGCCTTGAAATTCTTACCCGTTTCGCAAAAACGATTTAAGAGTGAAAGAAAATTTTTGTCAGATTTCTTATTATAGTATTCCTGTAACAACAGTTAAACACAACAAAACATAAGGAGAAACCTGATGAAAATCATTAAACTTATCGCATTGGCAGCTTTTGCCGTTGTTGCGGCCGGATCTGACGCCGCCACCACCCGCACGACTTTCCGTGACTCGATGGGGCGCAAGACAGGGTCTGTCGAAGATAACGGCAAAGGTAAGATTACATATCGCGATGCCATGGGCAGAAAGACCGGAAGTTCCGAAACGGATCGTTACGGTAAAACGACCTTTCGTGATGAAATGGGCCGCAGAACGGGCAGCATGCAGACCGATCGCTACGGAAAAACTACCTTCCGCGATGAAATGGGGCGTACAACAGGTTCCGCGACCACGGATCGTTACGGAAAGACCACTTATCGGGACGCGATGGGCAGAATAACGGGAACATCTACGACGGACCGTTACGGCAATACGACCTATCGCGATTCCATGGGGCGGATTAAAGGTACCAAGCGCTGATCGGGACCGATAGGCGAAAAAATGGTATAATAGGTTCATGATTGCCGAAATACAAAAGCTGAAAAAAGAACGTAACGCCGTTATTCTCGCCCATAATTACACGTTGGGCGAGGTTCAGGACGTTGCTGATTATACGGGCGACTCTCTTGAGCTCGCCCGCCGCGCCGTCCAGGTCGATGCAGACGTGATCGTTTTCTGCGGCGTTTATTTTATGGCCGAGACGGCGAAGATATTGAATCC
The DNA here is from genome assembly GCA_017520845.1 of Kiritimatiellia bacterium. Classification (GTDB taxonomy): domain Bacteria; phylum Verrucomicrobiota; class Kiritimatiellia; order RFP12; family UBA1067; genus UBA1067. The sequence continues at coordinate 15,320 of JAFXEU010000045.1, forward strand.
GGCCAAGACGGTTCTTATTCCCGAGCCTTCAGCCGGCTGTCCGATGGCCGATATGATTTCCGGCGCCCAGCTTCGTGAACTTAAGGCTGCTCATCCCGGCGCCGTTGCCGTATGCTACGTTAACTCTACGGCAGAGGTAAAGGCTGAATGCGATATCTGCGTGACGAGCGGCAACGCCGAAAAGGTAATGGCGACGATAGGCCGCGATAAAGAGATTCTTTTTGTTCCCGACCGTCATCTCGGGTCCCATATCTCCGCGAAAGAAGGGCGCGAGTACGTTCTCTGGCAGGGACACTGCCCGATTCATAATGCGCTTGCCGCCGAAACGGTAAAGGCGATGCGCGCTAAATATCCGGGCGCTCCCGTTCTCGTCCATCCCGAATGCCCCAAGGCGATCCGCGATCTTGCAGACGAATGTCTTTCGACGGGCGGTATGTGCGCCTATGCGCTTAAATCCGAAGCCGATACGATTCTTGTCGGGACGGAAATCGGAATACTTCATAGGCTCCGTAAGGAAAATCCCTCTAAAACCTTTATTCCCGTGTCTACGGAACTTGTCTGCGCCGACATGAAAAAGATAACTCTTGAGAATCTTCTTGCGTCGCTCAGGGACATGAAAACGAAGGTTGAAGTCCCCGCTGAGACGGCCGTAAAGGCGCGTCGGGCAATCGAGGCGATGCTCGCCGTCTGTTAAATACCGGCTTTTTCAGCTACGCGGTCCCACAGGCTTGAGGGGACCCCGTGCGTTTTTCACAAAAAAAGTGAAATTTGATATTTGATTTTCATTAAAAAGGTGGTATAATTTTAATGAAGTTGTCTAAAAGAATTTTCTCTTTTGGAGACTTGGTTATTTTTATAAAATTCATTCTAAACCTCATAAAGCTGAAAGATTACGCTAAATGGAGAAAATAAATAAAGGACTTTGCGTCTCTACTGTATTTTTCGCGCTTTTGTCGCTTGTTTTGGCAGGTAGCGCGATCCATTTGTTTCAAAAAAATGGAGATTTAAAAGAAAAAGTAAAAATATCCTCCGAGTCAAAGGGGTCTGTCCCCATGAGTTCCGAATCGGGGGAGGGGATGAAGGGGACTGTCCCCGCGGCATCCACGGCTTCAGGGTCGACGGGGGCTCAAGCCATAGAAGCGGAGGGGACTGTCCCCGAGATGACCCGGCATTATGAAATGAAGGTCGAAAGATTTGAGAGTTATGATGATCGTATTAAACTGATTCTTTCAGAAGAGCCGGATATGTCGGTTGTTAAAGAGTATGTTACCGTCGATCCGGCACCAGAAGGCGGGCTTTCGTTTTCGTTTTCACGTAACTATGATTATTATTCAACTGGGGATTATCGTCCTCAATTGAATATCGTCGGCGATTTCGCATACCGTACCAATCTGACTTTGCGCGTCCGCAAGGGTCTGCCGATCTTCGGAATGACGTCTTCCAGCAATGTGGTTGTCGAGGCGCTCCAGAAGGATTATGTTCATACTTTTCGCCGCAGAGATGAAAGACCTTCAGTTGAGTTTGCCGATAAAGGCCGTTATCTTCCTCCGATCGGGAAGCGGGCGCTTAAAATAAAGAGTATGAACATAGATAAGATCGCGGTGAAGATTTCTCGAGTCCCCGCCGGTAATGTCGTTCCGATGCTTGCGCTGGTTGAAGATGAGTACCCGAATATCAGAAAATCCTATTCCTATTGGGGGCAGGAAGAAGAGTTTGTCGGAGATCTGGCAACTGTCGTCGCCACCAATTCGATTTCAATGAAAAATGTTCTCAATACGAGCGAAAATGCATTTGTTTCGCTTGATGAAACGAAAAAAATATCCTCTAACGGCGTATTCTTGGTCGCGCTGTACGGTATCGGCGCTAAAGGAGATGGAGAGGTCATAGACGCGTCCGCGTTTCGTGTAGTGTGCGTGAGTGATCTGGCTTTGACCGTAAGAAAAACGAAGTCCAAATATATTGTTTGGGTAACATCCTTCACAAGCGGAAAGCCGGTGAAGGATGTTGAAGTAACATTATATTCAAAGGCGAATATTCCGGTTGCGAAGGGGCGTACGGATGTCGGCGGTTTATGCGAATGCGTGAAGATTTCCGAAGATGAGCCGTTCGCGGTCGTGGCGGCTAAAGCCGACGGCACGGATGCGTCCTTTATGGCGATTAGTCTATCTTCACGGGTCCACGAGAATTTCGCATCCGGTTTCCGTCCGGCCTATCTGGAAGAAAACGAAGTTTCGGCGTTCGCCTGGACGGAGCGCGGCATTTACCGCCACGGCGAGAAGATATTCTTTCATGCGCTTTTGCGCGATAGCGCTTTTACGGCTCCTAAACCGATGCCAGTGGATATTCTCTTGAAAAAACCTGGCGGTGACATTTATCTGAAGAAGACAGTACTCTCCGATGAGTATGGCGCGGTTTCGATAGAAGATTTTGAAGTGCCGGACAGTCAGCCGAGCGGTAATTGGTCGATTGATGTTAGAATTCCCGGTGCTCGTGGAGCCGCTCTTGCTTTCCGGGCCGTTAAGATCGAAGATTTCGCTCCGCCGCAGATACGCACGAAGGTTGTTGCCGACAAGTCGTTGAAGCCCGGCGATTTCGCTTTTGAAGTTTCAGCGGAACATCTTTACGGCGGACCCGCCGCAGGTCTCATGTGCGACGGCGCGGTCGTTTTTGAGGATGCGCCTTTCGCGCCCGCCGATTGGAAGGGTTGGCGTTTCGGAGACGCGAACCGCGCGCTTAAGCCGAACTTCCGCATGCTCAACAAGACGACTCTCGACGGCAGCGGCAAGGCTAAGATTTTCGCGCCGCTCTTTAAGGATACCGGCCTTCCCGCCGCCGCAATCCGCGCCACCGTACAAGGTACCGTTTTCGAGGACGGCGGTCGCCCGGCGACTTCGCGAGACACGGCGATACTGCATTATTATCCGTATTATATCGGAACGACTCTTAAAAACTGGGTGAAACTTCCCGATGACGGCGTAATCGAAATGTCCGTCGCCTGCGTCGCTCCCGACGGCAAGCGTTTCGGTGAGCCGAAGAATCTCACTGCGACATTGATCAGAATCGACAACGTTTATACGTATGAATCTCGCGGATATGTTTCTTCGTGGAAGTGCGAGCGCGTGCGCACAACCGTCGCGGGAGATCTTAAGGTCGCGACAAAGGCTGATGGCGACACTCTCTTTAAATTGCCCGCATTGGCCTGCGGCGATTATGAGCTTGAAATCGCCGACGCGGACAGCGAGGTTAAATACAGTTCGACCTTTTACGCGAGCGATTGGGGCGACGAGTCGGTGAGAGCTTCTCTCGGGAATCCCTCTTCCGTGACGCTTACCGCCGACAAGAACTTTTACCGCCCGGGCGACAAGCCTAAAATCCGCGTAAAATCGCCTTTTACCGGTAAGGCGCTTTTGGGCGTTTTCCGCGATGATCTGATTTACACCGAGGTAGTCACGCTTACGAACGCCACGACCGAAATAGAGCTTCGCGCGGTCGACGCGAAATGCGCCCCGAATATCGACGTTTCGCTCAGCGTCGTTCACGGCGTCTCCGAGAAAACGAATCATCTTGCCGCCCGCGCCCACGGCGAAATCGCGCTTTCGGTACGCCGCGCCGAGAACGAAATTGACGTCAAGGTCGACGCGAAACGCTCCGGCAGAAAACTTGACGTTACGCTCGAAGCGCCCGGAGCCGCGACGGCTGTCGTAACCGTCGTTGACGAGGGGATTAACATCCTGACGGGCGAGAAGACCCCCGATCCTGTCGCGAAGTTTTCTTCATTGCGCGAAGGGGAGAATTATCTTTATGATCTTTACAACCGCCTTCTTCCTGTCGCAGACGAGGGGGAACTCGCCGCTTCAGGGCTTAAAACGGGAGGTGACGCGGGAGCTCACCTTTTAGGGCGCGTAAGTCCCGTCGGCTCGCGCCGCTTCAAGCCGCTCAGCATCTGGAAGAAATGCGTCCCTGTCAAGGACGGCAAGGCCTCCGTTTCGTTCAATCTCCCGGAATTCGCGGGCGAGGTTCGCGTTACGGCGGTAGCTTACTCGAAGAATGCCGTCGGCGCAACATCCGGCCAGTTCAAGATAACTCCGAAACTCGTCGTTCAACCCGACGCGCCGCGTTTCGTCGCGCCAGGGGATGAGTTTACGATTACGCTCCCGATGACGAACCGCTCCGGCAAGGACGGAGATGTCGCGTACAAGATTTATACGATCTTTGACGGCAAGTTTGAAAAGGCGAAGCCTTTCCAGACGGGTGAAATTTTCGTTAAAAAGGACTGCACCAAGACGCTTCCTTTTACCGTTATAGCTCCTGATAAGCCCGGTCACATCAAGATCGTTTTCGAGACCTCGGGACTTGGCGAAAATCATCATCATGAGATTGAACTGCCGGTCCGTCCCGCGACGGCGTGGCGCGCTACGTCGGGAGTTGAAGTTCTCAAAAGCGGCGAATCATTTAAGCTTCCGAAGAGTGAGGGCGAGTTTTCCAAGTTCACCTACAGCGTTTCGGAGTCTCCCGCTTCGGAACTGAAGGATGCTCTCGAGTGGCTCGCCGATTATCCGTACGGCTGTCTCGAACAGACGGTTTCGCGCGTCTTTCCGCTCGTAACCGCCGGCGGCGTCATGAATACGTTCAGTTCGATAGAGGCCGCGAACAGAGCCGAATATGTCAAAGCGGGGCTTCGCCGTGTCGAGTCGATGTTCGTCAATTCTCACTTCATAACCTGGCCAGACTGCACTTATTCGGCGGCGGACAGAGATCTTTCTCTATATGCGGCCCATTTTGTCGTGGAAGCGCTAAAGTCGTCTGAAGAATTCAAGTTCAATTCTTACGGGTCACTTATAGGAATGCTTCGTGATTATGCAAGAGATAAGTCTCTTTCGGTTTCGGCGTACGCATGCCATACGCTGGCGCTGGCGGGCAAACCTGATAAGGGCCAGATGTATTCGCTTTACGATTACCGTTCGGAGCTTGACGCTCTTGCGCGCGCTCGTCTTGCAAGGGCGTTTGTGCTGACCGGCGATCGTGCCCGCGCGTCGGAACTTCTTTCGAAGAATGTGGCTCCGACGTCAGTCAAGGAAGCGTCGTTCACGCTTATCGCGCTTCTAGAACTCGGCGGCGACGAAAAGCGCGTCAACGGGCTTGTTAAATATCTCGCGTCAAAGCGCTGCAAGTCCCGTTATTCATGGGGCACAACTTCCGACAACGCTCACGCCGTCCTCGCGCTTGCCGAATACTTCCGCCGCATGCCCGCCTCGCTCGGTTTGAGCGACGTGAAGGAGTCGGACGGCGTCGCTAAAAACTTCGGCGCAGGAACGGCTTTCCTTTCGTGGAGCCGCCTTGATCTGCCGAAACTCGAGGATGTAAAAGCGGAATCAAACGGACTTAAAATCGAGCGCGAGTATTTCACCGCTACCGGAGAGAAGTATGATTTTGCAAAGGCTGAACGCGGAGATTTCGTAATCGTCAGGATAGCGGTTTCTTCCGATGACGAGCGTGAGATTAGCGATCTTGTCGTCGAGGATCTTTTGCCCGGGGCGCTTGAAGGCATGCGTTCGCCGATTGTCCCTAATGTTTACGGTTGGATGGACTCCGATGCTCACAATTGGGTCCTCCGCCATGAAGTGAGAGACGACCGGATTCTTGTTTTCTCCGGAAAGTTCCAGATGAAAAAGGACGGCAAGTATTGTTTCCATTATCCCGTACGCGTCGTTTCCGCTGGAAAGTATGCCGCTCCGGGCGTTTCTGTCGAGGCCATGTATAATCCCGAACTCCGCGCCCGCACCGCTTCTGCCGTCATAGAAATAACGAAATGAAATCTTAAAGACTTACCATGAAAAAAAGAATTCTTCTTTTTATTCTGTCGGCGATAAGTCTTATCGCGACATTGGCTTTTGTCAATAATATTTTCGCCATCGTCGACTGGTGGCGCTCGTTTATCGCCGCCGGGGGAAATTCTGCGGCGATGGAGCCGCATCACGGTTGCATTTCGTGGCTCGATTGGTCGGCTGTAGACTATTCTGCGGTAACGACGTTTATCCCTATGGTCGGCTTATGGTGCATGACGGCGGGACTTTTCAAGATCACGAGGCGTAAGCGCGTGAAGGTTGAGAATTTTCCGTTTTATAAGGGTTCGGACCAGCTTAATGTAGCGCTTGGACTTTTCGGCACCTTGTGGGGAATTATCGTTATCGGCTACTTCGATCTTTCGACGGTTTCGATGGCGGATCTGATGCAGTGTCTACATACGGCGCTGTTTTCGACTTTGATGGCCGTAGTATGGGTTTTCATGATCGACAGGCCTCTGGTGCGTCCCTTGTTCGCGCGGATGCTCGCGGCGGATGATCTTGCGGATACCGACGAGGACGATCTCGCATCCGCCGTAGAGCGTCTGGTTGTCCGTCTCGGCGCGGCATCCGATGAGTTTGATAAACGCATTAAGGCGTACGAAGAGGCGAGCGAGAGCCGTCAAAGAGCGTACGAAGAGAGTTTTCAGAAATCGTTCAAGGCGTACGAGGTGGCTTTGGAGAACCGTCATAAGGTGTACGGCGAGAGTTTCGATAAAATTCTGAGAGATTGTGAAGAGTCTTGCTTACGGAGACAAAATACCTACGAAACGACTTTCGACAACCGGCTTAAAACGTTCGAGGAGACTTTTGCCGCGAGGCAAAAGGCGTACGCGGAGTCGTTTGAAAGTGCTCTTAAGGCTGGCGAGGAGACTTTTGAAAAACGTCAGAAGGCCTATTTCGACGCTTTCGAGAAGCGTCTTGCGGAGTATGAGAAGGAATTTGATGCAAGGCAGAAAGAGTATGTCGAAATTTTTCGTCGCCGGATAGACGAACTCGAAAAATCTTTCCTCGAAGAAAAGGCGAGGGCCGACGCTTCGAATGCGAAACTTATTGCCGTGACGAATGCTCTCAAGTGAAAACAGGTTGTCTATCGCGATGTCCGACTCAAGTAAAAACGTGCTGAAGAGGCTGATCGGCGGAAATAAAGATTCCCGCGCGACGACCGACGAACTGCAAGGACTTCTCCTGCAGATCGTTTTTGCGCTCTTGATGATATTTATCATAGCGTATTTCATATTCGTCACCGAAACAAAAAAGACCGAAGAAGCGCAGGTTCTCGATCTTAACAGGCAGAAGCTCGTTCTCGCGCTGGAAAAAACGGCGGAGAACAGGCGCATCCGATATGGGCTTAATGCGCTGATGGTTCAAGGCACCGACGGCAAACGCATATTCGACGCGGATGCTCATATCTCCAAGGGACGCATCGATCTCGCGCCTGCGGCAAGGACAGCTTTTTCGACCGGCAGCAAGGCCGCTTTTTCCGACTACGCCGACGTTTCGAAACTTCAGGAAGCCTGGTATGACGAGGTTCTGAAATCCGCAGAAATCGAGAAGTTGAGCGAACTTGAAGTCGAATGGCTTAAAAATGAGATTGCCGAACGCGTTGAAACCGTGCGTCTTGACGCCCGCGGCGTCCAGCGCGCCCTCGCCGCGCGCCTTCAATCGGCGTTGATAGAAAACCCCGGCGAACTCGGCGCGATTCAAAACGCCAACGCATTGGCCGAGGCGATTAAGGCAAAGTCGCTCGATATGGTTGAAAAGGCGATTGAAGCGGAGGTTCTGCCATGATTATGTCCTGTATTTTGCTGGCGTCCGCATTGAGCGCGGGCAACGCCGAGTTCGATCGCAACGCCGCCGAGAGCGCGGCGAGAATTACCATGGGGCGATTCGTCCGCGAAATGCGCGAGAACGGCTTGGAGAGCGGGATATTGAGCGCTGAAATGCTTCGCGATCCCGGGCGCTTCGCGTCAAGCGCCGCTGCCGAGAAGGAGTGCCGGGTAATTTACATTTCAAAGGCGGAAGAGGCTTTCGCCAGAAAGTGCGAAGATGTAAGACGCAGTCTTTCGCTCGACGAATCGTTTACTTTCAGCCTTACGGATGCGGACAAGGCCGCTCTCGAGTCGAAATTTCCTAAAGTTTACAAATCCGAGCGTCGTGACGCGGTTGCGGGTCAGGCTAAACAGATAGTTACCGCAACCAGGCCCACCGAAGCCGATATCGACGGGAAAAGTGAAGATAAGCTCTGCAGGGAAATGACCGAGCGTATCGCCAAAGAGCAGAAAACGCCGGTTTTTGAAGAGAATCTCGGTTACATTTCCGAAAAAATCGTCGCTCCGGTGATTAAAAGCGCTAAAGCCGAGCGCAAACGCCAGGAGGAATACCTTCTTTCAAGGGCGCGCAGCGACGCGATTGCGCCGTCACTTCTGGAGAGAGATCTGAAGGGTCGGCTCGAAGCGAACGTTAAAGAGCGCTCAAAAAACGTCGGCGCTATGGACGCGTGGGGAGTGTTTCCGTCCGTTTTGTCGAAGGTGCTGCCTGTCGCCGTCGAACGAAGGACGATCAATCGGTTGAGCGCATGTGTGAATGAAGTAAAACTTGATGTTGACGTCGAAGGTGTTGCGAAGGTGATTTCCGCCGATCCTGTATCTCACGTCAGATACGGCGCGAGTGAGAGGGCGTTTGCCGCACTGTACGGGCGAGAGGTTCTTTCGAACGGGCTTGAGAGGGCGCTTTCCATCGCGCCGGAAAACGAGCGCGGCGAATTTCGGGAGTATCTTGTGTCAAGACTTGATAGGCCGGATGTCGTTAAGAGCGCTGAGAAGGTTGTCCGTCGCGAGATAATGCCTAAATGGAAGGCTGCCCGCGCCGAAGTCGCTGCCGCCGATGCGAAAAAATTCTGGCCGACACTGGACGACGGCACCTGGTATCCCGACGCGAACCTTGCCGATGAAACGCTTTCGCGCAGCGATTACAGGAATGTCGTTAAAAATTGGCGTAAAATGGCGGGAATGGAAGAACTCGCCTCCGGCCCCGGTTCCGGTAAGGTGCTGGAGGAGACGGCTAGGATTGCCGACGCGCGCGTAGCGGCGGCTTTCGAACTTGCGAGGAGCGCGATGACCGCACAGAATAGAATCGTTGACGATTCTCATGATTCCGTTCTGGCGGAGGCCAGGGCCCGTAAAAGCTCCATGATGTCTAAAACTCCCGGATTGAACGAGATTGTCGCGATGCTTACAGGAGTTGTTGAAGAGAAATGGGCGGAAAAAAGAATAGAAACGCTTTGGCCGGACGGGAAAAAGCCCTCGAACGCCGAAGAGCAGCACGCGGAACTTTATCCCAGCGTAAAGAAGAAGATCGAGCTTTTGGCGCGAAAGATTCTTGAGGAGATGAATGTTCCCGAACCGCAGAAGGAAAGCCAGGAAACGCCCGAGGATTCGTCACAGGGCGAAAGCGAGGAAGTGAAGCTCGAGTATATGATTTCCGTAGTTAAAACTTCTTCTGGCGTCGAGGTTAAACTTCTCAAGGGCGACGCTCCAGTCGTAGAACGATCGGTTAAGGCGAAATTCGCGCCGTTCGATCAGGCGATGCGTGACGTTTCGCGCAAGCTTGGCAAAGAACTCCTCTCCCTGCCTTGAATACTGAAGGGTCCCCATTGGCGATAACCGGCAACTCCTAATAGCTTGGGGGACTGTCCCCATTGGAGAAAAGTGATAGAAAATTGGATAAACGCGGCGTTTTATTATGGTTTGTGAAGTGAAATTTTAACGTGGGAAATTAGCGGCAAACGGTGTTGATGGCGGATGTTAAATGTGCTATAATATTAGCACTTTCGTGGAGGAAGTGATAATGAAAAAGCAGAATGTACTTTATCCAAAGGCGGCGAAAGCTCTTAAGCGAATGGGCGAAAATCTTCGTTTGGCTAGAAGACGTCGAAAAATAACAGCGTCAATGATGGCAGAGCGAGCCAATATGTCTTTAATGACGCTGCGTTCGCTTGAGCGGGGGTCGGCGCATGTTTCGATGTGTAATTATATGGCTGTTATTTCA
>JAFXEU010000003.1 GCA_017520845.1 Kiritimatiellia bacterium
GCTCTTGCGCCTGAAAAGCGCCTTCGGATGAAAAAGTCTACGACGAAAAAGAAGGGGTGTGAAAATAAATTTTCATAGGGTTTTATTGGGCTTTTTTGAAAACTGGGATAAATCACCCCGGAAAAAGTGGGATAAGGGTGGCCCAAGAAGCCGTATGGACTTTTAGGGTATCATTGTGGTATAATAATACGATATATTAGTTTTAACGAACAATAGGAAATAAAAAAATGGCAAAGGAATCGATGTTTGTAAAAAATATCTGGAAATGGCTCGTCTTATTGATTGCAGCCGTTGGTTCTGCGTATCTCGTAGTTCCGCCGAAAGAGAAAATCAGGCTTGGTCTTGATCTGGCCGGCGGTACGCGCTTTACGCTTGAGGTTGATAAGGTGAGACTCAGAAACAATCTCATCGAGGCTAACCCCGCCCTTGAGTCCAATCCTGAAATGCTCAAGAACGAAGAGGCCAAGATCCTCCAGGACAGCGAAGACAGAATCGTGGAGATCATTCGTCGCCGCGTCGACGCGATGGGTACGAGCGAGCCTTTGATCCAGTCCGTCAGAGACGAGGAGTCTCCCAGGTTTATCGTTGAGCTTCCCGGCGCCAAAAAGGAAGATTCCGACAGAGCCCGTGCCCGTCTCAGCGAGATGTCGTCTCTTGAGTTTCGCCTTGTTCCGAAAAACGAAGGAACGCTTTTGGACAATCTTCCCGATGGCGCCCCCGCCGGCTACAAGCGCGTGGAAGGCGGCTTTATCCGTGCGGAGAACTATGCCGACATTTCCTCCGCGTCCAACTATCTGGCGAGATTGGCTAAATGGGGAATCAGAGACCGCGAGAATCAGCGCGAGCTTAAATTCATTCTTCAGCGCAACGAAAAGGATCCTTTCTTCGTAGATAAAGACGGCAAGAAACATTCCAAGTTCGTCGCCAGATTTGTCGAGAGAAAGGTTCGTCTCAAAGGCTCCGACCTTCAGTCCGCAAAGCCTACGTCTTCCGACGATCCCTTGAAACCCGGTTACTCGATCAGTTTCGAGGTTAAGGATTCCGCGTCGGATCAGTTCCGCAGAATGACCGGTTCTAATATCGGCCGCCAGCTTGCCATAATTCTCGACGGTGAGCTGATTTCTTCTCCAGAAATTAACGACGCAATCGGTTCCAGCGGCGTGATTACGGGTAACTTTAGCGCAGATGAGGCTAAGAATCTGGCGAACGATCTCAACGCTGGTGCATTGCCTGCGCCTCTCATGGTAGCGGCGTCAACCGAAGTTGCCGCCACGGTAGGTTCCGACGCCATTAATTCCGGTATTTACGCCGCGGCGATCGGATTCCTTCTCGTTGCGCTCTTTATGATTTTCTATTACTGGAGAGCCGGTTTTGTCGCCAATATCGCGCTTCTTCTTGACGTAGTTTTGCTTCCTGCCGCGCTTTTCCTTGTGGCGAGCATCCTCGGTATCTTCGTTGATAATATGGACGGAGCGGCCGGTGCCGTTCAGCTTCCCGTGCTGACGATGCCCGGTATCGCCGGTCTCGTTCTTACGCTCGGTATGGCGGTCGACGCAAACGTTCTCATTTACGAGCGCATCCGCGAGGAGTTTGCCCGCGGCGCTACGGCCGGCAAGGCCATCAGCGCAGGCTACGGTAAGGCGTTTACCGCGATTATCGACTCGAACATCACGACGATCATGACCGGCATCATTCTTTTCGTCGTCGGCACTGGTCCTGTTCGCGGCTTTGCCATCATGCTTACGGGCGGCGTCGTAATTTCGATGTTCACCGCCGTCGTGGTGACTCGTCTTATTTTCGACTACACGGTTGATCCTAACCGCACGAAGCCGTTTAAGATGCTCCAGTTCTTTAAGAATCCCAAGGTCGATTTCATGGCCTGGGGCAACAAGACGCTTCTTATTTCCGCCGTTATCATCGTTGCGACTCTCGGTTTGTTCACCTATAGGGTGATTACGAAGCCTACGAGCGTTCTCGCGGTCGATCTGACGGGCGGAACGTCTATCGTATACGACGTCAAGGAAGGCGAGGTCGATGTGGGTGAAGTCCGCAAGGCGATCGATCCGTTCGATAACGCCGCGCTCATCCAGACCGGCGACAACGGAAAGATTCTTTCGATCAAGACCGGCATCGACAAGGGTGATACCGAAGAACAGATCAAGAAGCTTCTTGACTCGTCCGAAGCGCTCAAGGGTCTTAAGCTCGAGCAGAAGAGCTGCGATGTTGTCGGGCCCTCCGTCGGCAACGACCTGAGAAAGTCCGGTTCCAAGGCCGTTTTGTTCTCGCTTATCGGCATATTGATCTATATCGGATTCCGATTCCGCTTCGGCTTTGCTCTCGGCGGTATCGTCGCGCTCGCCCATGACGCTTTGATCGCGTTCGGTCTCTTCTCGCTTTGCGGCCGTCAGGTTTCGCTTATCGTCATTACGGCGCTCTTGACGATTATCGGTTATTCGATTAACGATACCGTCGTCGTCTTCGACCGCATCCGCGAAATGCTTAAGCGCGATTCGCGTACGCCCTTGAAGGATATCTGCAACGCGGCGATCAACTCCTGCCTCGGCCGTACCGTCATCACGTCCCTGACGACGTTCTTCACGGTCGCGGTGCTCTTCATCTTTACCGATGGTTCCATCTACGATTTCGCGCTTACGATGCTCTTCGGCGTTGTCGCGGGTACGTATTCGTCGATCTTTATCGCGACGCCCGTGATGGCGTGGTGCTACCGCAAGAATCGTCCTTCGTTCGACGATGAGTTGCCTAAAAAAGAAGTAATGTAAATATTATTTCGCATGAAGTAAATCGCCCCTATAAAAGGGGGCGATTTATTTATTTTAGGAGTGAAAGGAGATTTATGGCAGAGGAAGCAAAAGTTAAATTGATCGAGGCGGAAGAGGTTCGTCAACGTATAGCGGAGCTTAAGAAGAACTCCGAAGATATGGCCGAGTATATCAAGATCGGTGAACGCAGAGAGAATCTCGCCAGGCTGGAGGATCTTCAGGCCCAGGCTGACTTCTGGAATAATCAGAACAAGGCCCGCGAAGTCATCGCATCTACGAACGCCGAGCGCGCCTACACGGTTCCGTATGACGCGCTTCTCAAGACGATCGAGGACGCCCAGGTTATGTTTGAGCTCGCCGAGATGGAAGAGGGCGAGGCCCGTCAGGTCGCTTTTTCCGATACGCTCGCCGAATGCGACAAGGCAGATCAGTATTTCTCCAAGCTCCGTATGCAGTCGCTCTTGGGCGGAAAGTTCGATCAGTGCAACGTATTCGTTAAACTTCACGCCGGCCAGGGCGGAACGGAAGCGTGCGACTGGGTCGCGATGCTTTACCGCATGTATCAGCGCTATGCCGAAAGCCAGGGGTGGAAGGTCGAGGAATACGACACCCAGGTCGGTGAAGAAGCCGGATACAAGGACGTGTATTTCCGCGTTGAGGGTTCCTACGCCTTCGGTATGCTTAAAGCGGAACGCGGTATCCACCGTCTCGTCAGAATCTCGCCGTTCGATGCGAACAAGCGCCGTCAGACCTCCTTCGCCTCGATGGAAACGGTTGCGGAAATCAACGACGACATTGATGTCGAGATCAAAGACGAAGATCTCCGCATCGACACCTACCGCGCGGGCGGCGCGGGAGGACAGCACGTCAACAAGACCGACTCGGCCGTGCGTCTTACGCACCTTCCTACCGGCATCGTCGTCGCGTGTCAGAAGGAGCGTTCTCAGCACATGAACAAAGAGAAGGCGATGAACATGCTTCGCGCCCAGCTCTATGAATATTACGAGGATCAGAAGAAGGCCGAGATGGACCGCTTCTACGGAGCGAAGTCCGAGAACGGCTGGGGCAGTCAGATCCGCTCCTACGTTTTCTGTCCTTATACGATGGTTAAGGATCTCCGGACCGAGACCGAGACGAGCGACGTGAACGCCGTTATGGACGGAAACATCCAGCAGTTCATCGAATCGTGGCTCCAGATGAAAGCGAGCGAGAAGTAAGTGGCTTTCGAAAACGGAGTGAATTGGAGACCTCTCGAGCCTCAAAGGCGCGGGCGGCATTCTTCTTTCGCTTCGGCGGTCGAGGCTTCTTTTAAGGATCTTTCGTATGTTCCCGATTCCTTCTTCGACGCTTTGACGGAGAAGTGGAACGAGCTTTTCCCGGGTTTTTCCGCGAAGCCCGGACGGCGTGAAGACAATAAGCTTTTTCTGTACGTTAAAAGCGCTCCTCAGCTCTTTTCGATCCGATCTAAAGTTCCGGCCGTGAAACGCAAGCTGTCGGCCATGCCCGGAGCTCCTAGAAGGCTGGAGGTTTATCTGGAGATACATAAATGACATTCTTTTCAGCTGCATTGCTGGCCGCGACGTTTACGCGCGCGATTACGAGCGTTGAGACCGTCGATCCCGTCCAGGCTCAATCTACATACGACTGTCACGCAGTCCTTCTGCTGTATGAAACTCCTCTTGAGATAGATTATACCGCCAGGCCCTACAGGATAAAGCCCGGAGTTTGCGAACTGCCCGAGATTTCCGCAGACGCTCTGAAATATACCTTTAAAATGGTGCCGTCCACGCCTCTTACCGCCCACGACGTCAAGAGGACCTTGGAGCGGCTCATGGATCCCGAAAATCCGTCTCCCGGACATTGGACGATGAAGCGCGTTAAAAGCGTCACCGTTCTGGACGACAAGACGTTTACCGTAGAATTGAAAACCCGGCAGCACGTTTTCCCCTGGATGCTGACGATGGCGTTCTGCGCTATCCGCGGTCCTTCCGGCGAAGCGACCGGACCGTACAGGCTGAAGTCGTGGTGGCGGAACTACGAAATCGTTTTTGAGCGCAACCCGGACTGGCGCGGCTGGGCTCTTTCGGAAGACGGCGGCAGAAATGCCTTCGACCGCATCCGTTACATCGTCGTCAACGACGTGACTACCCAGTGGCTCATGTTTCTGAAAGGTGAAGTTGATTTTATGGGTGAAATCGCCCGCGACAACTGGGGAGCGGTCATGGATTGCGACGGGCGGCTTCACGGTTCGCTGGCCGCAAAGGGCGTTCAACTTCACGGCGGCGCTCCGGCAAACGAAATCCGCTATCTCGGAATGAACATGAACGATCCCGTTCTCGGGAAAAATAAAAAACTCCGTCAGGCTCTCTCGTGCGCATTTGATTTTCCGACGTGGAAGCTTTTCTACAACAACAGCATTTCTGAAGCGACGGGTCCCGTTCCGTCTACGATCGAAGGGTATTCGCCGATGCCGTTCGAATACTCGTTCAATCTTAAAAAGGCGCGCCGTCTTCTGGCGGAGGCGGGGTATCCCAACGGCATAGATCCGGCCACGGGACGGCGCCTTAAGCTCACCTTGGCCATCGGGCGTCCCACTCAGGACAGCCGCGAGGCAGGGGAACTCCTGGCCAGTTTCTACGCCCGCATCGGCGTTAAGCTGGAACTCAGATTCCAGACGTGGCACGCGTTTCTGAATTCAATCTCCAAGGGGAACGTTCAGCTTTTCATGCTGGCGTGGGTCGCGGATTATCCCGACGCCGAGAATTTTCTGCAGCTTTTTTACTCTAAAAACATGAGCCCGGGGCCAAATCATTCCCGCTATTCCAATCCGGAGTTTGACGCGGAATATGAAAAGGGGCTTATGGCTTTGACCGCAGAAGAGCGTAATGTCCACTGGCGCCGCTGCCAGGAAATAATCCGTGAGGACTGTCCGTGGATATTTACTCACATCACTAAAAACTACACGCTCGTCAACGGGCGCGTGAGAAATTATCAATCTCACGATTTTCCCTACGGGCAGGAGAGACATTACAGGACTTCGGATAAATGAATACGCTTTTTATAGAACGGTCGACCGCCGACGGATCGCTGGCGCTCGCGAAGGACGGTGTCGTCTTCGCCGCGAAGAAACTTGACGGGGCACGCGTCAACGGCGGGGCATGGGCGCGGGAAGTGCGCGAATTTTTAGGCGCTCGGAGGATCGAGCGCATCGTCGTCGGCACCGGCCCCGGCTCCTTCGCAGGCATACGCGCCGCGCTCGCCTTCGCTCAGGGTTATGCGATCGGATCAGGGTGCAGAGTCGAAGGTCTCCCTTCCCCGTGCGCGTTCGCTCCGGCGGAAGGACCTCTTGCCGTCGTAGGCGACGCCAGAAGGGGGATGTATTGGATTGCTCTTTTTGACGGGCCTCGTCTCGTTTGCGATATTTTTCAGGCAGATGCCGAAAAACTGCATTTAAGAGTCCCTGTCGGAGTTAAGGTCGTAACTCCGGACGCCGCGAGAATCGACGCTCTTTTGAGGGATACTTTCGGTTCTGATTATGCGGGGGGAGAGACGCCGGAAGCCCAGGGCCTCGCCAAGGCCGCATACGCAAATCCTTCGCTTCTTGTTTCCGAACCGCTTCCCGTTTATCTGAATCCTGCGGTTCGTTAGAGTAATTGCCTTTTTCATAACGTTTTGATATAATTTCTAACGTGAAAAAATCATCGCGAAAAATAAAGTACGCCAGGATTCTTTTAAAATTATCCGGCGAAGTTCTCGGTAACCGTGAGACGGGCGAATGCATCGACCCGAAAAATCTCGCGTTTATGGCCGAACGTGTAAAAAAAATCCATAAAATGGGCGTTCAGGTCGGCATCGTTTTAGGCGGCGGAAATATCTTCCGCGGTCTTACAGGCGCCGGCAAGGGCGTTAACCGCGTGACCGGCGATTCGATGGGTATGCTCGCTACGATCATAAACGGTCTTGCGATGATGAACGCGCTTGAGTCGATCGGAGTGCCGACGCGTGTTATGACGTCCATTGAAATGCCAAAACTCGCCGAGCCTTTCATTCAGCGCAAGGCGCTCAGACATTTCGAGAAAGGTCGCGTCGTCATTTTCGCGGGCGGCACCGGTAATCCCTATTTCTCGACTGATTCAGCGGCGGCGCTCCGCGCGAGCGAGATCGGCGCTGAAGCTCTCTTGAAGGCGACGAAGGTCGACGGTATCTACACTGCCGATCCGAAGAAGGATCCGAAGGCTAAGAAGTATTCCTCGCTTAAATACGAGACGGCTCTGGAGAAGCGTCTCAAAGTCATGGATTCGGCGGCGTTCGCCCTGTGCATGGATAACGACATCCCGATCGTCGTGTTCGATTTCTTCGACGGCAACGCTCTTGAGCGCGTGGTTAAGGGCGATGCGGTCGGTACAGTCGTCAGTTAGCGGTTAGCGATTAGCCGTTAGTCATCAGTTAAAAGAAAGATTTAAAAGTTAAAAGTTTAGAAAGGCAATAAAAAGATGGAAACCGTCCAGGAAGTTTTGAATGACGCGACAGCAAAGATCGCAAAGAGCTTTGATACGCTCAAGTCGCAGTTCGCCGGTCTCAGGACCGGTAAGGCGAATCCCGCGATGGTCGACCAGATAAAGGTCGAATATTACGGGTGCGCGACGCCGATTAAGAATTTGGGAACGATCTCCACTCCGGAGCCGCGTCAGATTAAGATTACGCCTTTTGATCCGACCGTTCTCGCGGAAATGAACAAGGCCATCCTCGCGGCTAACCTCGGCGTTACGCCTCAGACCGACGGCAAGGTTCTTCGCATTACGGTTCCCGAGCTTAATGAAGAGCGCCGCAAGGAGATCGTAAAGGTCGCCAAGACCCAGGCCGAGGCCCAGAAGGTCGCCATGCGCAATGTTCGCCGCGACGCCAACGACGCCGCGAAGAAACTCGAGAAGGACAAAAAGATTTCCGAGGATGACCTTAAGGGCGCTCTCGATAAGATCCAGAAGGCTACCGACGACGGCATCGCCAAGATCGACGCCGAGCTCAAGGCCAAAGAAGCCGAGATAATGGCGGTCTAATTCAGATAAAAGTCAGAAGTTTAAATTATTACATAAGGAGCAAGGTATGGCAGAGGAAACAACGAGCTCGATCGAGGCGCCCAAGCCTCCTGTGGTAAATCCCATTGCCGGTTCCGATTCGGCCCGTGCGTCCACTCTTAAACTTAAGCCGGTGATCCGCAAGCCTGTTATCGGCGGAGCGAAACCCGCGTTTAAAATGCCTTCAAAGCCCGCTCCGGGAGCGGCTCCGGCACCTTCCGCCGCGGTTCCTGCGGCTCCTGCAGCTTCAACTCCTACCGCCTCGCCGATCGAGCAGTTGCAGTCCATTACCCAGAAGTTGAAGGGTGTTACGCAGCAGATTCCTCAGCAGGCGATTCTTCATAAGACCGGCATCATTGCCGAGCAGCAGCTTACCGATGCCCAGAAGATGGCTTCGAAGTCCCGTACTTCGCGCATTTCTCTCTCCGACGCGATCGGCGCTTCGCCCGTTCAGAACGAAGCGGCTCCGATGAAGACTATCAGGATTAAGCGTCCCGTCGATCTCAATTCGGCTCCGACGACCGTCGACAGGCCGGCACCGGCCGCTGAACCAGCCGCGCCTAAGGCGGAGAGCGAAGTTTCCGTCACACAGCGCAAGACGTTGAAGATATCGCGACCCGGGGGCGTTCGACCGATGGGCAAGTTCGGCGTTAAAAAGCCGGCGGCAGAGTCGGCTCCCGCGGCTAAGGACGCCGCCGCCGAAGTCGCCGACATTCCCGAGGTTGCCGATATCCCCGCGCCCGCGGCTCCTGTCGCGGTTAAAAATTCCGGCAGCGAATCCGATATCCCCGACGGACTGCTGGTGTTCGACACGATTCTTCAGTTTGCGGCGTGTATTGCCGTCGCGCTCCTCGGTGCGTTTGTTTATTTCTTTGACTATACCAGAATCTGGTTCTGAAGATGTTCGGACGTATTCGTGCCGTAATAAAGGCTACGACGCTTGAATTGGTGTCGGAGCCTTTGTTTTTTCTTTTGACGATAAGCGCCGTCGGTGTTTTAACCATAGCGTCGTATCTTCATGTTCACCAGTTCGGAGAGCCTTCGAGGATGGCTCGCGACGTGGGACTTTCGTCGGTCCTGATTTTCGGAACCGTTTTCGCGGTATTTTCGGCTATCAGGGTTTTTAGACGCGAAATCGAATCCGGTACTCTGCAGATGGCTCTCTCGCGTCCGATTTCACGCGAGCTGTTTTTTCTTTCAAAAACGGCGGGCGCATTTCTTGCCTGCATTGTTTTTTTCGTGATAGTTTTTTCTTCGACGATCACGACGGTCGTAGGCGCCGAGGTCGGTAAAATCCATACTGAAACGGCGATGAGCGCCGCGTCTCACGGTCATTGCCGTCATGATATAATGCCGGAGACGCTATGGTTCGTCTCTCTCGGCGTCGATGCCTGCACCGTTGTGCTTCCTCTCGTTTTCGGCGCCGTCCTCAACAGATTCGCGCGCTTCAGGTTTACGACGACGGCTTTTGCTGTAGCGCTCGTCGTTTCGGTATCGGGCTGTTTTTACAACATTCATCTCGCGCTCGTCGAGTTCGGCGATGCCGTTTCCTTCATCCCCGCTTACGTAAAGCGCATTCTGCCCGTCGGAGTTCTTCTTCTTGCGCCGGTGGCGGTGTTTCTTTCAGCGGCGGCGGCTCTGTCGGTAAAGTTTAAAGATAATGCCGTCGCGTCGTTTTCCGGTCTGATTTTTCTTCTCTTCCTTCCCGCTCTCGGCAATTATTATCAGACTCAGGCTCTTCACCGCGGCGGTGATCTCCCCTGGTCTTACGTCGTCTGGTCCTTCGCGGCGGCGTTGCCTTTTGCGGTCGCATTTCTTCTTATGGGCGTTTTTCTCATGAGAAGCAAAGATGTAGGGTGAATCCGGCAAAAAGAAAAGAGTTTCATATGAGCAATGTCATTGAAGTAGAGTCCGTAAGCAAGACATTTCGCGATTTCTGGTTTCGCCCGACCGTCAAGGCTGTCGATCAGCTTTCGTTTTCCGTAGCCGAAGGTGAAGTGTTCGGGCTTTTGGGTCCTAACGGAAGCGGAAAATCCACTACGATAAAAATGCTTCTCGGGCTTTTGAACCCTGATTCCGGGAATGTCAAACTTTTCGGGAAATCCCCTAAAACGCTTGCCGCGCGAAGTGATCTCGGCTATCTGCCGGAGTTGAGTTATCTCCATCCTTTTCTTACGGCGAAGGAGACTTTGCGTTATTACGGCGGACTTTGCGGGCTCGATTCCAAAACATCCAGGCGGAGAACCCGGGAACTTCTTGAAATGGTCGGTCTCGCCGACGTCGCCAACCGCGCGGTCGGCGGGTTTTCCAAAGGTATGGCGCGCAGAGTGGCTTTCGCGAGCGCCCTTATCGGCAAACCCCGCCTTCTGGTCCTCGACGAGCCGACGAGCGGCTTGGACCCCGTTTCCACCAATGAGGTGAAAACGCTTGTTAAAGAGCTGGTCAAAGGCGGGATGACCGTTCTCATGACGTCCCATCTTCTGGGCGACGCTGAAGATATATGCGACAGAGTGGTTATTTTGAACCGCGGCGTAAAGGTCGCCGAGGGCGCTATCGGAGAGCTCGGTTCTTCACTCTCCGATTTCTTCCTGGCCAAGGTCGGCGAGGGCCGTAAATTTGAAATGGCGGAGTTTCTCAAGTGAGAGCGTTTTTCCAGATTATAAAGCTTGAGCTTCTCTCGGCGTTGCGCTCTAAGACGATGCTCATTTTTGCCGTCGCCGTGTCGCTGTGGATGACGCTCGGGCGGAATATTCTTAAAGGCGCCGAATCGAACATGTACCAGCTTTCGGTCCGTTATCTTCTGGGCATAGCCTTTTCCGTCGTTCTGGTTTCTCTCGGTTCCGCGGCCGCGGGCGCGCTTTCTTCCGATCGCGCGGCGAAGCGCCTGCAGCTTACGATGATAAGACCTGTGCCGCATTTCGTCATCGCGACGGCGAGAAGCCTGGCGATAACTCTGTACGGTTCATTGATCATAGCGTTCAGCCTTTTAATGCTTTGGGCGTTTGAAGGGCGCGGGAGAATGTGCGACAGAGTTTTTTCGCCCGTTTTTGAGGATGCGCGACGGGTCGCGGAAGAAGGTTACGACAGGTTATACGAAACCAACGCAAAGTTCAGGGAGTGGGCTGATCAGAACGATCGAGAGTTCTGCCTGAAATATCTCGAGGACGACATTCTCAACGAGTATGTCACGGTTGATCCCGGAAAGTCGATGTCATGGGAAATCAGGGGCGTTCCCGACGATGCGGAAGATTTCGGCGTGAGGGTCAGATTCATCGACTTTTTCGGCAGACCCGGTTCCGTCGCGGGGAAGTTTACGTTCAGGGGCTTTTCCGGTTCCGTCGATAATCCCGTAAGGTCCCGGTTTTACGTCCCTCTCAACGTCCGTTCGTCCGGCGGCTCCGGCGGTTCCGCGCTTGAATTCCACAACAATACCGATATTCCTTTGAGTCTTCAGCCCCGCAAGGACCTCCATCTGCTGGCCCGTTCGGATTCATTCGCATGGAATGCGTTCAGGGCATGGCTGGTGATGACGGCCGTTCTTTTGATCGTGGTTTCGGCGGGCGTGTTTTTCGGAGCGTGTCTCGGTCGCGGAGTTGCGGTGTTTTCCGTGATCTCTCTTCTGATCGTAATGGTTGTAAGTCCTGCGACCGTCGAGGACTATCCGGATCCGATGTCGCTGAACGCCGTTTCCCGCCTTGGTCTTAAAGCGTCCGAATTTTCAGCATGGGTAACGTCTCCCGTCGGCAGATTCAGTCCGGTTTCAGCGCTTGAATCCGAGGAACGCGTAGAGTGGAGCGAAATCGGCGACGCGGCTATGGCGGGAGTTTTTTATCTGGTGTTGTTTTCGTTCCTTTCCGGCCTTACCATGAGCCGCAAGCAGGACGATTGACGGGATAAAAGCACTAGATTTTTGCTATAATTTAAAAGACCTTTTCAGAAAAATTCAAGGGAGAAAAATATGAAACAAGGCTGGAGATGGTACGGTGACGGCGACTCGATAACTCTCAAGGAGATTCGCCAGGCGGGCGTAACGGACGTGGTCGCCGCGCTTTACGAGCGTAAACCGGGCGAGGTGTGGCCCGTAAAGGAGATCAAGGCCCGTGCCGACAAGGTTAAAAAGGCGGGGATGGTATGGTCCGTCGTCGAGTCGGTGCCGATCCACGAGGATATCAAGAAGCATACGGGCGATTATCTCAAGTATGTCGCCAATTATAAACAGACTCTCCGCAATCTCGCCAAGTGCGGCATCAGGACCGTGTGCTACAACTTTATGCCGGTTCTCGACTGGACGCGCTCCAATCTCGAGTACGCGCTTCCCGACGGTTCGACATGTCTTGAATACAACGAGTACGAACTCGCCGCGTTCGATATGTTTTATCTCAAGCGCCCCGGCGCGGAGAAGGAGTACGACGCCAAAACGCGCGCGAAGGCGAAGAAGGTCTGGGCGAAGCTCGACGCGAAGGGCCGTAAGCGCGTCGCGGATTCCGTCCTGTGCGGCCTGCCCGGTACGGTGGATGATCTGACGCCCGAGGAATTTCTCGCCCAGCTAAAGACTTACGACGGCATCGATGATAAGAAGCTCCGCGAAAACATGTATTGGTTCCTGAACGAAATTTCTCCCGTGCTCGAGGAGACGGGCGTCAATATGTGCATCCATCCCGACGATCCGCCTCATCCGATTTTCGGCCTGCCGCGCATTCTCTCAAACGCGAAGGATATCGCCGAGATGTATAAAAAATGCCCGTCGAAGCACGTGGGTCTTACGCTCTGCACGGGCTCCCTCGGCGGAGATAAGGCGAACGACGCCGTCGAGATCATGAAGAAGTTCGGAAAGCGCGTCTACTTCTGCCACTTCCGCAATCTCGAATATACGGACGACAAGGTTTTTCACGAGTCCTGGTGCCACCTTGTAGGTCAGACGGATATCCCGGCGCTTTTCGAAGCGTTCCTTAAAGAGGAGAAGCGTCGCGGCGAAAAGATCGTCGTGCGTCCCGATCACGGGCGTTTTCTCGAGATCGACAAGTCGCGCAAGTGCTATTGCGGCTACAGCTACGGCGGCCGTCTTATCGGGCTTGCGGAATTGCGCGGGCTTGAGATCGGTCTTAAGTACGCGAAGAAGGGTCTTTAAGATTTCCGATGCACAGGCTTCTCGCTGATACCGAAACTCTCAAGTGTGATGCGCCGATCCTCTCGCGCGAGGCGGCGAATCATCTTAAGGTTCTCAGGCCTAAGAACGGTGAAGAGGTCGAACTTTTTGACGGAAAGGGTTTAACCCGCGTTTATCGTTACAGCGCCGCCACGCGCGAGCTTGAGGCGGCGGGAGATTTGACGCGGCACGCCAAGGCCTCTTCATCGTCGGTTACGCTTTTTGCCTGCGTTACAAAGGGTTCGCGCTGGGATTGGACTCTCGAAAAAGCGACAGAGCTCGGCGTCGACAGAATAGTCCCTGTAATTTCGGCGAGAACGATCGTTCGCGTGGATGCGGCAGAACGCCCGGCTAAGCGCGAACGATGGATGCGCATCGTCGAGGAGGCTGCGCGGCAGTCCGACGCCGTTTTTGTTCCGGAGATTTCCGATATAGTTGATTTCAAGGAGTCGCTTGAACTGGTTAAGAAAACGAACTGTTTCATAGGAGCCCTTATGACTCCGCCGCCTAAGCATCTTTTAGAAGAGATAACGTCGGCCAAGGCGAAAAGTCAGAATGCCGATTACGCTGTCTACATCGGGCCCGAAGGCGATTTTACGCCGGAAGAGCTTTCGGCGCTTCTTGAAATAGCGCGTCCCGTCTCGTTCGGTTCGCAGATTTTGCGTGCCGAAACCGCCGCGATCTTCGCTCTCAGCGTTATCCGCGCCGCGTTATCGTAAATTTTCAAAAATTCAGCCTCCAATTTTTTGCACAAAATTATCTGAATTTGCTATAATGCAAGAGTCTTGCGAAGGACTGCGGCGATCTCGTAGGGAGCTCTCGCCACCCCCTGAGCGGACAAATATAAAGATCGCGTAACCACGCGGACTTGCTCGTTCGGTTGAACCGACCAAATGATTTGAAATGTAAAATGTTTGTAAGTTCGCTATTTGCTCAACTTCTCGGTAACGGCCTTGTGCAAGGTGCGGTCGCGATGCTGTACGCGGCCGGTTTTGGCATTGTCTACAGGTCATTTCGCGTGTTTCACATAGCGATGGGAGCGCAGTTTGTGTTTTCGTGCTATGCGTTCTACACGTGCGCAGCGGTGTGTAAACTTCCGCTGACGGTTTCGGTGCCGTATTCCTGTCGCAGGGCAAGGTCAGATCCGAGACTTCTGACGCTGGACAGTTCCTTGACGCCGACTGGCTCGCAAAAAACTATTTTGAATGAGGAAAACACAATATGACAGAGTTAGATGTAAATGATGTGGCATATCGTACTTGGATTAGGGACTTAAAGGCGTACTATCGGCAGTTGCAGATCCGAGCGGCGGTTTCTGTCAATAGCGCTATGTTGGATTTCTATTGGAGATTGGGAAAGGATATCAGTGAACGTTACGCCGACACTGCGTACTATGGTTCGCGTTTCTTCGTTGCGCTGAGCATGGATCTGCAGGCCGGACTTCAGAATGCAAGTGGGCTTTCGCCTATAAATCTGCGTTATTGCCAGAGGTTTTACGAGCTGTATTCAACGCAATCAAATCTTCCACAAGTTGTGGAAATTTTGATTAAGGTGCCATGGGGCCATCATAGGTCTATAATAGACAGGTGTGGAGGAAATAGTGCAAAGGCGTTGTTTTACGTTCAAAAGACGCTTGAACACGGCTGGAGCCGCAATGCGCTGTTGAACCATCTGGACACGAATCTTTTTGAACGGCATGGGCGGGGAATAAACAATTTTGCATTGACGATGCCGCCTAATGACAGTGACTTGATACGCGAAACCATACGGGATCCTTATCATTTTGCCTTCGCTGAGATAGCGGAGACCGCACAGGAGCGCGACATTGAGCGTGCGCTAATCTCCCACATCTCGGAAACATTGATGGAGCTCGGACAGGGTTTTGCCTATGTGGGGCATCAAGTCCGGTTTCAGGTTGGCGAGCGCGAGTTTTATCCGGACTTGATTTTCTACCATTTGGGTCTGAGGCGCTATCTTGTCATTGAATTGAAGGTCGGCGAGTTTCAGCCTGAAAACTTGAGTCAATTGCGCTTTTACATGACTGCTGTAGACAACCAGTTGAAGCATGAGTGGGATGGACAGACAATAGGGCTGCTGCTCTGCAAAGAGCGCGATGCTGTCGTGGCGAAATATGCATTGCAGGGTGAGAGTGCGCCCATAGGGATTGCCCGCTATACGACACTTCCTGTGGAGTTTAGAGATGTCATCCAATCTGTGGAACAAGTTTGCGATACGGTGCAGGAGCGTCTTTGGGGAGGTGAAAATAAAAATCAGCCGGGCGATTTAATTTGTGAAGTCTCCGGTACAAAGGCGCATGGATGGATCAGCGATTCGGGATTTGTCGTCACATCTGGATCTCGAGTGTCGGTCAGGGTGACGCCATCGTTGCGGAATCATACGCCGAGTTACTATCGGTTGCGCAAGCAGTTGGAGGCGGATGGGGTGATTGTCGATAGGGTTTTTACTTATGATTATGAATTCGCCTCGCCGTCCGCTGCCTCGTCTGTGATTGCGGGGCGACCGTCAAATGGGCGTATTGATTGGAAAACGGCGGATGGCCGGAGTCTTAAGGATGTTCAGGAAGAATGGCGGACGTAAATAGGAAATGGTATAATACCTTGTGATGAAATGCCGAATCTTCATATCAAGCGTGCTGGGTGAGTTCATGACGGAGTGTCGTGGACTTAAGGTCTGTCTAACCTCCCAAAAAAGGGAGGACTTTAATGGGTGATACGAACTGGGTTAAGAACTTCACGCCCAAAACCGATGGAGATGCCGAATGGGCGGCGGGTATGCGATACCTGTTTGACGACGCCAACGAGAATGTCGTCGACGTGCAGAAGGCCATTGAGTGCTTCATGCGCGGCGCGGAATTGGGGAACGTAGAATGTATGCGTCAGCTTGCTTCCTGCTATGAATCTGGTTGCGGTGTCCCGCAGGATCTGTCCAAAGCCCGCGAGTGGCGGGCAAAGGCACTGGGATTGGACTTGGATGCGGAGGTTGTGGTGCAATGAGGATTGAGGTGCTATAGTGCAGATACTCTTCAACGGCTTGTGCAACGGCGCGCTCATCGCGTTACTCGCGATGGCGTTCGTCGTTGTCTATTTGCCGACGAAGGTGTTCTACATTGCCCTCGCGGGCATCTATGACGGCTTGGAGGTCAAAGACATATCAGTACGAGCTTGTTCACACAAGAGAAAGGAGAATGCATGAAAGAAGACCTGGCAAAAAGCCCGGCATTGGACAGAATTGTGAGTGCAGTTCGCAATGCGTCTGAGCGTAAGGATCGTGTCAAAAGCTGGCATACCGATGCGCATACGGATAGTGGTGGTGGTTGGCATACTGATGCTTGGAAGGGATGAACGTACCTAAAGACATCTTGGACGTATTGATTTCCCCGACAACGCGATGTAATTTGCGTTGTAGGTATTGCTATGTCGACAAGACTACGCCAGCAAGTGTCGCCGACATGTCGCTTGACGATATATCGGCGGCACTTGCGTGGCTGAGAAATTATGCGTGTCTATTGAATTCCAAGCACATTAGAGTTACTTGGTTTGGAGGAGAGCCATTGCTGTTAGGGTATGATTACCTTCGTGATGCCCTTTCTATTCAATCTGAGGTCTTGTCTGGTTTTAGCGTAGTTAATAGCATTCAAACGAATTTGACGGTTGATGTGAAGCCGTTTGTCCCTTTGTTTAAGCGGTATTTTCATAATCATGTTGGTTTTTCGGTTGATTATGCGACAGGCTTTCGCGTGTTTACGAATGGAGGCGATTCGCGTTCATTGGTGGAACGTAATGTAAAAATGTTACAAGGCAACGGGGTTTCTTTGGGTGCGGTGTGTACATTATTGCGCAGTGACATTGGCAAATCAAGTGACATATATGCGTATTTCAAGAAACTTGGCGTTTTGTTTCGGGTCAATCGTGCGGCGTCTTCGGCATTCCTGAAACAAGCCGGATTGTTGTTGAGTGTAACTGAATATGAAAATCTCGTTATGGAGATTGCCGACTGTTATCTTAATGATCCTGTCCCATCGATTGGGTTCCATAATGTTGATATGATGGTGGCATCTTATTTGAGCGGTAGCGCAGTGTTGTGCGTCGATACTGAATTCCCAGAGTACTATATCGGGCTTGAGGCAAATGGGCGTATTACTTCTCGGTGTCGTTTTGTGCCGACTTTGGGCGATTATAAGCACGAGACACCTCAGAAGGTTCTTGCGCGTATAAAATTGATGGCGTATCCGCATAAAAAACCAGCAGAATGTGCTGACTGCGAATTCTTCGGAAAAGTGTGCATTGGTGGGTGTGCTGGTGAATCGAACTGTTCTTGTTTTGGATCTGATTGTGGTTATCGCACGGAAGTCACATGTGGGCTTTGGAAATATGTTCAGCGCTTGATGGCCGGGAGAGGGTTGGATTATGGATCGCTTCCTGTGGACAAAGGGGTGAAGGAATGAGTCCGGCAAAAGGATATCAGTTCATATTCCGCCCGACGATGAGTTGCAACTTGGGGTGTGCCTATTGTTATGCGGCGACATTGCGCGATGGCGCACCTAAAATGATGTCAGAAGAGGAAGCTCGATTATGCGTAGATTGGATGGTGCGATTCTGCCAGTACCATGAAATTGAAGGTGCGTCAATTCTGTGGCATGGAGGGGAGCCGCTCTTGCCAGGCGTTGATTTTTTTGCGAAGATATTAGAATATGCAAAGTGTTGTTTTGAACGGGTTGGCATTCACTTGACGAATCAGATTCAGACAAATTTGTTGTTGGTCACAGATCGACATGTTGAATTGTTTAAGGAATATTTTGGGGGATCGGTCGGGTTTTCATGGGACTATGGTTCGAGGCTAAGAGTGTATCCAAACGGGAAGAATGCCTCTGATGATGTTTGGGAAAAGGCGCTTTGGTGCAAAAGCCAGGGGTTGCGGATTGGTGCGCTTTGCCAGATTACGCCGGAGAATCGGATGCGACCACGAGAGATTTATCGCCATTTTTCAAACGCGGACATCCCGTTTCGCCTTGGTCCGCTTTTCCCTTGTTCGATGGAAGATGCGCTTTTGGCGGCCGAAACATCATGTGGGGTAATTGATGCATGGCTTGAAGATGTCTCGCCGAAAATCGAGGTCGGTAATTTCCGAGAACTTGTAGAGGCATTGCTGACGGGTGAACATCGGAAGTGCTATGCAGAACAAAATTGCGGAAGAGTTCTTCTTGCGTTATCACCAGGAGGAGAAATCTATCCTTGCTCTCGTACGGTTAGCAAAGAGGACGTTATCGGAAATTTCTTAGTAGATGAACCTAATGTTATACATGACCGCAGGGTTTGGTTTTATGGTGACAAAGACATCTCTGAATGTTTATCATGTGAATACAAAAATGCCTGCGCTGGCGGATGCCCATTTCATATAAAGACAGGGTGGCATGAATGTGAGTGTGCGTACAACCGTAAAGTGATAGGCCATTTGTCGAATTGGCTTAGAAAGGCCGGGTATGACTGCGTTTGAAAGATTGGCGGTATATCGTCGGCTTGTTGAGTCGAATAAGGCATGTGTTCCGCCTTTTAGCTTTGGTGAATGCAAGGATGGACGTGTTTGTGACGAAGTGTTGGAAGGTTGGAAGCATGCCCGCGAAGCAACCAGATTGAGGGGAGGTAGGTCGATTTATGTCCATGTGCCATTTTGCCGCGAAAGGCGCTGTTCGTTTTGCATGTACTCGTCTTCTGTCGATTACAACGAGATTGATTTGAAGAGATATCGGGATCGTATATTACGCGAGTTTGGTGCGTGGCAGGAGATGTTCTCTGAACCAATAAGGAACTTTTATGTTGGAGGAGGAACGCCAAGTGTGTATTCAGCGTCACAGCTGGCAGTTTTGTTGTCCCCATTTTCGCGGTTGGAGGTTGAGCCGTTAGGGGAACGAACCTGCGAGATGTCGCCGTCAACTGCAACAACAGATCATATAGCTGCAATTGCCAAATGTGGATTTAACAGGATTAGTCTAGGCGTTCAATCATTTGACCCGAAAGTCACAAGGGCGGTCAATCGGGAATTTTCAGAGAAAGCGCACGTACGTCAACTATGTGAATATGCGCGCGCGTTGTCATTCGTTGATGTCAATCTTGATTTCATGCTTGGATTGCCGTTTGTCGCAGAGGACAATCTAAGAGATGCTGTTCAAGCAGTCCGAGAGTGTGGTGCGTTGAGCGCGTCATTTTATTATTGGCGACAAGCAACAGTGCCAAGACGCAGACTTGAGTGGGAATTGGCGATCGTTTGTGATGAAATGGACAAGTGCGGGTGGGAGTTTGTTAGTGGAGCACAAAATACGGAACATCATCTTTTCTTCTCGCCAGAACGCCGGAAAGACACATTTCGTTTTGTGACAAGTAGCAACTGTATTGACAATGAGCAGGTGATTGGGCTTGGCACGCATGCCCATGGATTCCGACCGTCTATCTCCTATTCTTGCGATTCGGAAAACACCTATAAGATGTGGTGCATGTCACAGGAGATGCAGTTGAAAATGGCTGCTGCTAATATTTTGTATCATCACGACAACGTTATTGACAAGCGGAGCTTTGCCAGTGCCTTTGGGCTGGAATTCTCCGATTTGTTTCGCGATGAGATTTCTGCATTGCATGGAATGAATATGGTTGAGGAGGACGAGACGGAGTTTCGCTTGGTTTGCAAGGACAACATAGAGTCAATTGCTGCGCAGAAATTTTTCTGGGATGCATCATATCTGAAACGGCAATATGGGGTAGGGTGATATGAATGTCGTTGATGTTAATCGGTTTAATGCAGCGTGCCCAGAACTTGCGCAAAGAGTCCAGGCGTGCGGGCTCCCTGGCCTGTATCTTTTGGAATATCTGAGTTATACTATCTACAATGGAAATGTTGTGTCCAACACGGCGTATTTCCATGAGCCAGAATGGTTAGACGATTCAAGTTCGAGGAGACAGAGATGGGATGTGGCTGAATATATTAGACCGATTACAGATATAGGCGATGACATCTTGCGGCCAGACGGTGAATTTATCCGCATAGATCCATCCTTTAAGTCCTCTGATACAGATTTGATCCTACGGCTAGAGATGTTGTTCAACAGTGATGATATTCATCGCCAGAAGTGCTACATGCGATCGATTATCAATTGGGTGTGTGGTGATGAGATGGGTAGTTGTGTAGAAGAACAAATGCCTGACGGTAAGGCGTATCATTGTGCAGTGGCTTTTGACTTGGGCGTTCGGAAACCTGTCGCGTTAAGGTTTTATTTCCGTTTGCCCAAAGAGACAGGGAAAGAATTTTTAGGGTTGACATTCTCGGCAGCTGGGTGTATTTTGTCCCGCAAAGTGTATTGGCTGCCATCGGGAAGTGAAATAAAGGCACTTAATCTATCTCTCCCACATGGCTTTTCGCCTGCATATATGGCAGAGGAAGAGACTCAAACAGGAAATGGAAAGAAGTTATACCTCTTTAATGACTTATGGAACAAATAGGAAGGAGCGAAGCATGAAAGAGTTTAAAAACCCAGTAGAGCATTTGGGAAAATGGACGTGTAGCCGGTTCAGGATATGTATGGGTGAGTTGATGCCATGGGGTGTGTTGTGCATTATGGCAGGAATCTTTTTGGCGTGCAAGCAGTGGCCATGTCAAGAAGGTTTTGGCCGTTGGTCATTGGTACTAATACCGGTTTATGGTTTGTTTGTGTGTTGGTTGTTTGGCAGGAATCTGAATGATAATCCAAATCTGCTAAGTATAAAAGGGTATATTCGCAATGTACTGGTGCTAGTGGTGTGCGGCGGTTCATTTCTTTGCAGTTACTTTGGAATCACATTGCTGGTTATAGGTGCCACGGTTGTGGTGGTTGCTACAAGTTGCCTTGCCTGTTTCAATTCATGGCTTTTCCGTTTTCGCGGCGGTCGTATGATAGGATTGTTCGTGCTTTTTCTTATTGCATCAATCCTATATCATAAACTGGAACTCCAGACAGAGCATTGTGAATACGAGAAAAATGCGATGGTAGAGCCGATTCATATTGCGAATCAGCTTGTCGGCGTGGCATTGCCTAGTAGAGGCCACTTAGGGAAGGATGGTTCGACGTTAAAGCCGTTGCTATATGAAGGATGCCATTTTTTCATTTGGATTTTTGTGTTTTCTTTGGCTATTTCATTCTCAAATAGAGAGTTGGTGAATAGACTGTATCTGAAGCTTACAAGATTTAAGCCAATGTATGTATTTTGGTCCTCTGAAGGAAGCTCGGCAGAGGAGTGTGTTGCAAATAGCATTATAAAGAAATACAAGTTGTTCAAGCCAAATGTTGTCTTGGCCATTTGGGGGCGAAACAAAGAAAGCACGGCAGATATTTGTGATAAATGGAAGAGAGGGCGACGATGGATTGAGGCCGAGCCATCTGAATATGACGATGTCGCTTCTTATGCGAATGTTCACTTTTTACTTTCAGCCGATGGCATGAAGAACATTACTAACGCGATGGAGATAATGCGGCATGTTAAGCATTGCCAGATTTGTGTTCGAGTTGATAACGTGCGTCCTCAATATAGAAAATCATTTGAAGAATATGTCAAGAAATACGAAATCACGCATCATGATGTGTGTGTTTGGGGTATATCAGAATCGGATCTCGCCATAGTTGCGTTAGATAGTGTTAAGGAGGATATCGCAGAAGCGAATAATGCGTTTGTTGTGAACTTTTATAAGTATAATAAAATGGACGTGGAACCAAGGGATTGTGACACGATACAGGTTGGCAATGAAATTGAATGGACTGAAAAAATCGCCACCTATTTAGGTTTTCCGGTTTTGATACATGATACTGTTCTTAATGGTGACAAGCAACCCGCATTTCTGTTTTACGGAGAGGATAGATGTGCGTTGCTGGAAGTCTTTGAACAGGTAAAGAAAAAGATCGGAAATCATGTGAAAGCATATGTTTACATCAATGATGAGTTGTTTGCGACAATGGTAGAATCATGCTACGGATTTAGGGTTGTGGGAACTGAGAGTGTTCTTTTTACGGAAGAAATGATAACTAGTCTTGCAAGCAAAAGGAGGACTGCATGTACATAAAAGTTTTCCACCTCGCCTTCCTCGCCGGCAAATTCATGACTTTCATGTAAAGGAAATGAAAGGAGAAAAAGTATGAATCTTTTTGGCAAGAAAGTGTTTGCGGGGCATCGCGCAGAAAAGACCCCTTTTGTAATTATCACAGGCTGCGCAGGTTCTGGTAAGACGTCATTAGGAGAAAAGATAGCCCGTGCGCTTAAGTGGACATATGTCGACAAAGATACGGTAACTCGGGGGTTCACCGATTATATATTGGTGGAGAAAGGTAAGTCTTGTGGCGACCGTGAGTCTGATTTGTATTGTAGGGACATTCGTCCAATCGAATACCGTATCACCTTTAAAGTTTGCGAAGAAAATCTTCGATTGGGGAATCCTGTTATCTTGACAATACCTTTTATTGCTCAGATAAGAGACTATTGTAAATGGATTGATATGGTTAAGGAATTTGGAATGGACTTAACAGAAGTGGATGTAAAATTTGTATGGATAAATCATAACGAGGGCGGTGAATTTGCGCGCATTACAAGACGAGGTGCCGCACGTGATGGATATAAGCTTAGCCATTGGGAAGAATATGCGAACGGTATAGACGGGATATCACCTGACGAACGTTATTGTGCTTATTGCTATGACAACGATTCTTATACGGCAGATGAAATGTATGTTAAGGATGTAATTGCATGGATAACAAAATGACTGGTGACTTTATAAAAGGTGATGCAGTGGCTGTTCATGCGGATGAGAAACAAATGGGACATTTCAGGTCTTCTTGTTGTGATTTGAATTGTGAGGGAGCCCCCAACTCTCCTATGTCAAATAACATACTTTGTGCAAAACACTTGTCCGACTATCGAATCAAGAATCGCAGATTTGAACGCGAATTAATAATTGATGGCATCCTTGGTCAAGGTAAAGGTAGAGAAGATATAACCTTTGAAGATTGTGATTTTCGGAATGTGAAACTTACTGAGATCGGGTGCAGAAGCGTCCGATTTGTTCGGTGCAACATTCGAGGTGATTTACGCATTTTTAAAAGTAGAATTCACGACATTCATTTTCGTAGTTGTTCGGAAGTGGCGCGAATCTTTCTGGAAGAATCGGTCAGACAAGATGAGGGGATGACCGTTCGGTTCTTGGAGAGTTGCGTAGGTGCATTTAAGATTATCGATACTGACATAGTAAAACTGGAATTCTGCGATGCAAATTCCTATTGCGATAAGATCGAGTTTGTTCGTGGTGCAAGTGTAGAGAGTTTGAACATTAGTTGTCCCATTGGTAAGTTGAAGATAGGAAGGCTTCCGCGCATATCCTTGGCTATGGAAGGTCGGCTGGAACTTATCCAACTGGAAGAAGTCAGTCGTCGTTTACTTATCGTATATGAGCGTGATGCAGCGGGGGACAAGAGTTCACGACGTCTTAACGATGCCCTACGACGATATAAGAGCGTCGTTTTGGCGGCATACAAGTCTTTTGAGAAAAGGAAGATGTTCCCAGAATCGGATGTTTGTTTATTTGAGATAAGGCGATTAGGTGTGCGAATTAAACAAGCATCGTCACCTATGGCAATAAGATCGTTGTATGTGTTGGAGCGATTGATTGCAGAAGGTTGTTTTGGATGGGGCATTAGGATAATCAATAATGTAATGACCACCTTTAGCGTGATTCTGCTATTCTCCCTAGTCTATTTCCTGAAAGGACACACGGGTTCAGCGCAGTCCCTCGGACTGGGAAAATGTGTGGAGATATCGTGTAATCGTTTTTTCCTAATTGGAGCAGACGAATTCGACTTCTCATTCTTCCCTTTGTTTGATTCCCTTGAATCCATTATGGGTGTAGTGTTATTGACGATCATTACCGGAGTGTTCGTAAGAAAAGTCGTTAGATAGGAGTGACGAAATGGATGACAATCAGAAATCGGTCTTGTGTCTCTCCGGGATGCCTGCTAGTGGAAAAGATTCCGTATCCAGTAGGTTGTGTGAGCTGGATAATAAATTTGTCTGGTTCAGAAAACATAGAGGGGTAGATGGTGAACCGAAGGAAGGTTACTTTAACATAACAGTTTCTCAATTTGAAGAAAAGATAAAAAGAGGTGATTTTGTGCAATGGCATGGGCGTTATGGTCGATATTATGGTGTTGACAGAGAAGCATTACGATTGCTCCTTCATCAAGGAAAGATACCTATCATTCATATTGGAAGAGTTGATAATTTTTACTCATTTCATGATGGACTTATGGCTGACGCGGCGGATGTTCGCATTGTTCATGTACAGTTGTGGGAAAGTCGTGAGTGCCTAAAAGAACGCATTGCCAAAAGGGATAAGACCCATGAGGAGATTAACAAGCGGTTAGTGGCCATGGAACAAGAATTCTGCGATGCAGAAAGTGTCATGCGCGGCGAACGAGTCCCATTTGATATTATCATAAGGAATGCAGACTTAGAAGAGACATGTCATAAAATTAGAGAAATAATGGCTGGTGAAGGAGTGGTGGATAATGGCTATGATGAGTTTAGGAAATATTTGTATGGTTATAATGGGAGGGTATGATGAAAATTATCGTTAAAGCATCTCAGAATGATTCGATATGGGATCGTTATTTGGCACAACTTTCTGAAATGGGAGATGTTGTCCGTCTCACTTCAGTTGCGAAGTCTAGTACTGATGCCAACATTCTGATTACGACAAGACTTACAAGGGAAGAATTGGAGCTGTTGCCCAATCTGGAAGCTGTGTTTCTGTACAAGACGGGTACGGACGGCTTGCCTATGGATGAGTTAAACCTTAGAGGAATTACGGTTGTCCCTTCTCATGCAGTTGGAGATGTTGTTGCCGAACATGCCTTGACTTTGGGGCTTTGCTTACTGCATCGTACGGTTGAATTTGACACTGATTTGAGAAATGATATTTGGTTCTCTGATGGAAAGGATTATTTCTGGACTGGTCTTTGTGGAAGTAGGGCTGGAATTGTCGGGTTCGGTAGCATAGGTGGCGCCTTACATAAGAAACTCTTCGCATTAGGTGCACAAGTAAAAATCTTGAATCGTTCTGGAATTTATTCGAATGGAGTTGATGGCGTTAAGAGCTTGGCGGCGCTGTTGGAATGGTGTAATATTCTTTTCCTCTGTTTGCCTCTAACTCCGATGACGGAGGGCATTATAGGTGAAGAAGAATTAGAAAAACTCAAGGGGAAGTTTCTGGTAAATGTAGCTAGGGGTGGGTTGGTGGACCAGAAGGCACTTTACGAAGCATTGAGAAGTCGCTCGCTCCGTGGTTATGCGAGCGATGTTTGGTATCACTCGCCATGCAAGACCGATCGGCTAAAAAAGACGTCTGCGTGGGATTATGATTTTAGAAGTTTGAGGAATGTTGTAGTGTCCCCTCATAATGCGACTCATGTTGACGGAGCACACGAAATGTACATAAAGGATGCTATTATGAACATGAGGAGATGGTTAAAGAGTAAGGGATAATTGTCGGCGCGTAACAGAGAGGTGGCGTAGGAATGAAGGGCGTATTAATAGTTGACGACAAGGCTACGGTGCTGGCACGGACGCTACGGCGTTCTGCATTGGTGCGGAGTTGCTATGACCTAGATGCGCTGGAGCTGAAGTGGAGCGCGGGGATTGCGGATGAGTTGGGTGAGGCGCTGGAGCAGCGGAGAGCCGAGGGGTGGGAATATGCTTTTGCCCTGCTGGGATTGCGGTTTGGAGAGCCGGAGGGATATGATCTTTCGGGGTACCATCTAATATCTGTGCTGAAGCGGTTTTATCCAAGGTTGCCGATCATCGTCTATTCGCGGCATGATGACATGGGACATCTTGCACGGGCGTTTCGCTATGGCGCTTCCTGGTTTGTCCGCAAGAACGAGATAGAGAACCTTCCTCAGGTCATAGCATCGCTCAAGAAGCGTCGCTCTTGGGTCGATGAGTGGAAGACCATCTGCGCGGCTGGGGCAGTGGAGTTCAAGTTCGATGAATGTAGCCAGAAGGAGGCGTTCATCGCGTCGTTTGATGATGCGCGTCGATATCTGACATACAAGTGCCTTGAACGTTTGCCTGGTAAGACCATTAGAATTCGTCCGATGGGTGGTGGTTTCAGCACTTCCGCTACATTCAAGGCGGTGAAGGAATCTGGCGGAGTTGTTCTCCAAGTGCCGCTCATCGTGAAGATAGACAATCGTTCGCGCATGACGATGGAGTATGAGCGTTATTCTCGCTTCATTCGCCCTTACATCCCGAATGACGCCGGGCGCGTTGAATCCGCCGAGCGCGTAATCGACGAGGGGCATGCGGCGATTGTTTACACGTTTGCCGGCACGCAAAACGGCAAGCGGCATCTGACGGACATGAAGTCCATGATGATAGAGGATTTCATCAGTGCGCGCCGATGCGATTTCCGCAAGTATCGAACATCGCTTGATCAGCTCTTCGATGAGATTCTGCCGCGCATCCACAGGGTATCGCCGAATATTGAGACGGATGGCATGCCAGGTGGATCGTCCTATCCAAATCCTGATTTCTGGGAACTCCCTCCTGATGATATGCTTGGGAATTGGCTCAATCGAATTCGGATTAATTCAGAAGACGAGTTTTATGATCCTGAAGTTGCTGAGGCTGTTGCCGATTTGAGGGAAATGGTTGCGAGCGATGGCGCGCGCAAGAGATTCAAATGCCCAATCGGAATCATTCACGGGGATCTCAATCTCGCCAATGTAATGGTGGAAACATACAAGGATGCAAAGCGGCGGAACAACATTGCTGATGCTTGGCTAATCGACTTTGGCCTGACGCGGCGCGACTATGTTGCCCACGATTTCAGCGTGTTATTTACATCAGCACTTTCGCTGTGGTTTCGCAAGGAAGGGTTGTCGCGCCCTCACCTTGACAGGCTGATGAAAAATTACGACCGAATTATGGAAGAATCGCTGACTGGACGGTGCTTACGCCTTGACGCAGATGTTCGCAATGATTCACGCATAATGTTCGTTGTCCAGATTCTTCGCCGCGTCCGCAAAGCGGCGATAGCAACGGGACTCTCGCCAGACATGTATCTTCTATCGGTGGCGATGGGGTTGTTAGTCTGCCATCGCATTCAGCTTCAGTATGAGCAAAACGAAGAAGGCGCCAGAGGGATGCTTCGTGGAGCAAAATTGGCACTTGGACTTCTAAAAAGATAAGAGGGTTTAGAGTATGAAGCATGTAAAACAGTTCAATTATAAGGTCAGAACGCTACAGTTTCAGGAGATTGTCGATAGCATCCCTGACGAGTTGGTGGCGTTTTTCGAACGGTTCGAATCGTCGCGCAATCAGTTGACCTTGACGCAGGAAGTGGATGTTCTCAATGCTGTCGCGCGTGAAGAATATCTGAGATGCGCCGGAGATCCGGCGAAGTCGGGCGGACGGTCGCCCGCGCTTATGCGCTGGTATGAGGTTTTCCGCGACATTTACATTTTAAACCGCGCCAAGCACCGTGACGATGGCGATGTGAAGAAAAATCCGAATGGCTTTACCACGTTCGCCCGGGCGTTCGAACCGCTCGCTTTCCTGCCGGATTTCTGGTTCGCCGCGGAGCGGAACATATCGTCGCCGGACATCCGCGAGCGGGTTCACGGACTCAGGTTGGCGTTCGAAAGGTTTTTGTACGAGCGCGCGGGCGGCGGTGTCTGGGGTGCTGTGGACTGGGAGATGAACCGTTTTCTGCAGCGGCGGATTTATGAAACGCTCAAATCCGACGAAGAGGGGGCGCTTCGCCGTATCGCCGCGCTGGTGCTGACCGCCCGCGCCGTCGCCGCCGGCGAGATGGGGCTTTATGTGGAAGAGCGCGATGACGTGACTCTGCCGCTTTCCGGTTTTTCAAACATCCACAACGATCCGAAGAGACTCAACCCGCTTCTGAAGTACTACCACTACGACCGCTTTACGCAACTTTCTTTCGCGCGTGAACACGAGTTTGCGATGGATCCGAACATATCGGGGACTCACATGCGTTTTGAGCGGCAGTGGGTGGCGATGGCGGTACTTTCGGATGTCATTCTCAAGGAATCCGACGCCCACTCGACGAACGCCGCGGCGACGCGTGTCATGCTGGAGTCTGTTTCGCAGTGCATGCTGAAGATAAGGAACAAGTTCAGAGGGCAGTCGGCGCACAGGAAAATCCGAAACGCGGCGGACGCGATATATGATTGGACGGTCAACAGACCGGACGAATTTTCAAATATCACCGAAAAGGAACTTCTTAAGACGATAGGAGTCCGGGAGCGCCCGGTGAGCAGCGGATTCTATCTCGAGAAGTGCTCCTTTGCGGATGCGGCGGCGTTCTGGCACTCGGTTATGCCCGTATTCAGGGAACTTGTCGATTCCTGCGATACCAATCGTGACCGTGTGGTTGCGAAATATACCGAAGAACAGCGGCGCGAAGCTTTCAAAGACGCGCGCTCTACGGTTCAGTTCGTCCGCGATGCGATAGACAAAGGCAATCTCCACGAGCTTCCGGGGGCGGTCGGTAGATCCAAGGTGCGCGATGCGCTGATGACGCTGATGCTGGAAGGGGGCGTGTCGCTTCAGTATGCCGTTATGGACCGGGTCTTGACCGGCGACGGGGGAAAGGGCGTTTCCCGTGTTTCCGTCTGGAGCGAGGAGCGCCGTGTCGCCCGTCAGCTGCCCGCGCAGATGCCGTTTGATGAAAACGAGACGCAGCAGTTTCGCAGTTGGATCGCGCGCTATCTCTCCGATCTGTCCGCACAATGCGCCGCTTCGAAGAACGCCGCGCTTGAATGTAAAAGGGCGAAATGGATTCGCTCCTGGAAGCTCAAAAACGGTTCCGCGCAGGTTCCGAAGCGCAATCTCTTTCCGTCCGTCACTCCGATATCGTATAAGAACGTCGATTTCAAGGAGGTGTGCGCTTCTGCGGACCGGCTGTGGGATTTCTATTTTACCGAAGACGGCGTGTGTCTTGACCGCTGGATCGTTTCGATCGACAAGGTGTTGGCGATTCTCGACGATATGCGGGAAAAACGTTACGCCAAATATGTTTTCGACACGAAATTTACATGGACGTGCACGCCTGAAATGCGCAACAGCCTGCGCGCCCGGCTTGAAGCGGAAAAACGCGATTTGATTGATCGTGAACTTTGGCCGGACAGAATCGAAGACCTTAAGGCGAAACTTGCGGCCGCGCCTTCATGCACGATCGACAATATGCTTTCGGGAGAGTCGCGCATACTCGTTATGATTGCCGTTTTCTCGCGGCTGATGGTACATACCGCCGTGGCGCACGCTTCGCTTTGGGAGCGGCGTTCTGACCTTTTCGCATTCTTTACCCATATCCTCATCGCGTCGAATCGCGATTTCGAGCTTCCTTTCCCGTGGCACCTGGATATCATGTCGGGGAGTTATCTCCGCACCGGGCGCACCCACGCGAGACAGGCGAATGTGGTGGACGCTATTGTGGACGGCGATTTTCACGACGAATCCGAAAGGTCGGTATTCATCGTCTTTGTCGCTCACTATCTCGCCATGCAGAAGGATGCTAAGCGGGTTGTCGACGCGATTCTCGCGTCTCCGCGGATGACGGCCTATTTTGCGGATAATGATCCGGAACTTGCCGTCAGACGCGTCAGATTCCTTAAAAACCACTTTGGCGGAATTTCATGAAAAGCGGCAGAACGACAGTTTCAACAACACCTTTGGAATGGCGCTCGCGCGTTCGCGCCGTAGCGGGGGCGCAGCCGCTCGAGTTTCATGAAAGTGACGCCGGGCAATGGCTGCTCTTTCTGCGCGGAGAACTCGCTAATCGTCATAATCCGCACCCCAATCGTCATCCTCATCTCCGTTATCTTCATCCTGAGTTTCGTCTTGAGTCGAAAAGTCATCGATGAAATCGAAGATTTTATTGTTCAGGTGCGTGTCATGAGTTTCGTACGACTCTTTTTCAAACAGGTTTTCAGGCAGTTTTTCGATGTGATATACGGGGATTGTATGGTATTTGACCGATGTTTTTGAACATCGCATAAGAACCGCCGAGTGCCGTTTGCAGATGCAGTCGCAGTTTTCCTTGTCGTCGGTCGAAACGGTGTACCAGTGGCCCCAGTCGTAGCGGAGGTAAATGTGTGTCGCATCAATCCAGAATATGGCGGCCTTGCCTTTGTACGGTTCTTCGCCGGCTTCCATCATGACGCCGTATTCGCCCCGCGATGTGCTGTTCGTCAAGAGGTTGGCGGATGAGAGTGAAACTTTCTTTTCGCTCCAGCCGTCAAATTGAGGCTCCCACATTGTATTCATCGTTTCGCCCTCCGTTGTCTTTTTCAAGTTGAATTGTTTTGCGTTGAACTATCGCTACGATATCTTCTTTAAAGAGCGTTTCATTGCGAACAAGTTCTTCGGCCACCGATTTGAGCGTCGCCTTGTGTTTCGTCAGAAGCGAGTTGACGATTGCTCTCCGTTCGGCGAGAATTTTGTTGACTTCGCGCCGGATATGCTCCCATTCGAGTTTTTCGTCGTTCATCCGCGGGGGAACGGCAAGATCTCCGTTTTCCTGAAATCCGCCGTATATGATTCTTTTGGCGTATTTCGTCGCCGCCGCGAAATCGCTGCCGCTGCCTTCAAAAACGGTGCCGAGAATCCGCTCGGCGGCGTTCCCCGCAAGCGCGATGTCGATGTTGTTGTTGAGTTTCTCGAGAGACATTCCTATATTCCCGTTGTTGAGTTGTTCGACAAATCCAAGATTGTCGGAATTTCCCTTGATGGTGACCTGAAAGAGGTCGTGATTCAGAAGAATCGCGACGAGAGCGTGACCTGCTTCGTGGATCGCGACATGGCGCTTTTCATCGTCTGTGAGGTTTGGACGCTGTGTTTCGTCGCCGGCGAATTCCGTGTTGCGCGCCTGTACGAACATTCGGCGCGTTGGGGCGGCATCTCCGGCGATCTCAAACATTTCTCTCAGAACGCTCAGAATATTGGCGGGCGCCCATTTGTCCGTCGCCTGGACGATGAGTCGCTTCAGCGGCTCCGGCAGAGTGCGACTCGCTTTTCTGCAGAAGATGTCGATGAGTTTAGTCCGGTCTTCGGCTTTCCTCAAAACGTCGACTTTAATGCGCGTATGAAGGCGCCCCGGGCGTGTCAGTGCGGGGTCGAGCATATCGGGACGGTTCGTGGCTCCGATCACGAGAACCTTGCTTTCCTCGAATCCGTCCAAAAGAGTCAGAAGCGTGTTGATGACAGGGGCCTGTGACGAACTGGATTGTTCGCGCGAGCCTATTGCGTCACATTCGTCTATAAAGATTATCGATTCGGTTCTCTCCGCGGTCGCGAAAAGGTTTTGTATCCATCCTACGGCGCGGTTGTCGTTTAAAGATGTCGTGAAATTCGCGGCGTTTACGCAGATGAAGCTTTTATTGAGCGAATGTGCTATCGCTTTGGCAAAGGCCGTTTTCCCGGTTCCGGGAGGACCGTAAAGCAGAATGTGGTCGGGCTTGAAGCCCTTCGGTTTTGTATTGCGGGAATGGGATAGGAATTTCTCCACGCGTCTACGGGCCGATTCCATGCCGACAAGATCTTCATAACTGAAGTTCGGAGGACATACGCTGAACCAGTCAGCCTCTTCAATAGAGGGCATCACTTTATGCCGGAGATTGACGATGCGGATTGTCGCCCTGTTGTCCGTTATGGATACGTTGATGTCGTATTCAAGCTGTTTGGCCTGCTTGATTCTTGTCAGCGTGCGGTTTTCGAGTCTGGAGAGCGCGTCATCCGTTCCGGAAAGGGGTGGCGTGTCGATGTCGGGAAGTTCGCCGATTTCAATCGTGATATTCGAGTTTCCATTCGAGATCAAATCCGCAGAATCAAGCATTTCTTTTTCGAGGCGGGCGATGATGGTG
This sequence comes from Kiritimatiellia bacterium, assembly GCA_017520845.1. Lineage (GTDB taxonomy): Bacteria > Verrucomicrobiota > Kiritimatiellia > RFP12 > UBA1067 > UBA1067. The sequence continues at coordinate 31,972 of JAFXEU010000003.1, forward strand.
TTTTCGACGGTCTGGAAAATTCCGTGCGCGGAATCGAGATTGTGCAGGGTTTCAATGAAAAATCCGATCAGCTTTGCGCGATCGACATCGACCTCTGCTTCGAAAATGGATTTGAGTTTGCTGATGGTGTGATCGACCGCATCGCCGATAATCGCGTACATTGAGCGGACGGAATGTCTCTTGAATAAAACGGGGACATCAACCTTGTGAAGTATTTCGGCGAGAATGTCGGCTTTCTCAGGCATTGCGGTTTTGAGCGCGGCGGTTAAGCCTTCGACAAGCTTTTCTCTCGGTATCATGCCGCCGTTGCGGGAGCAGAGTTGCGCGAATTTTCCTGATTCGATGTATGACGTCCCTTGATTTGTCGTCAGTATTACGATATTCCCGGCGAAGGATACCTCTTTAGCCGTGTATTCATCGGTAAGCTTCCCGGCGGTCAGCATATTTGCAATCGGCACAAGCGCCCGGGGATGAGCCTTGTCGATGTTTTCGATGATAATGACGCCGTGGGGATCGCGAGCCGCGAGTCGGGTGAGCAGACCTTCCTTGCCGCCGTCTTTCCAGCAGAGATCCCGTCCGCATATTTCCGTGATGAGCGATTCGACCGAGAAACGGCTCATATCGAGAACATTTGCGCTCTTGCAACCGAAAGAGTGCGCCCAAGCCTCCTGAAATTTTTTCGCCGCCAACGATTTCCCGGTTCCCATTCCTCCGATGAATGCGAATGAGATGGGGCGGAATCCGCGCTCGGACGGAGGGGTGATTATCGCCGTCGCGATATGTGCGATGATTGTTTCGATCGGCTCATCCTGTCCGTGGCATGTTTTTGTGAGGTCTGTTTTGATCTGCCGGAGCGCATTTATCCTGTCTATGCGGGCATGGGCGCAGGCTTTTTGAAAGTCAGCATCTGCGATTTCCTGAGCCCGTGATATCACTGAATCATCATAGTCGGAATATTTCGGCATTATCGCATTGAGCTGCAAGAGTTCAAGAACGGGACCGCGCGGCTTGATAAGCATCGCCGCGGCGAGATGAGGCAATCCAAGTTCTATGAGGGGGCCAAGGCAGTCGCCTACCTCGTCCATCCGTCCGCCATGTAGCGATAAAATGCGGTTGACTTGAGAAGAGAGACGAACTTCCCCTGTCTTATCACCGGCCTGGAATGAAAGGTTTTCGGGGCGAATGAGATGATTTACACCGAGAATCTTACGGAATGTCTCTTCGTCCGTATCGAGAAACGCGGCGAGAAGGTGTTTCAAGAGGAGGGTTTTGTCGCCCGTTTCGGCCGCATAGCGCGTAGCGAGATTGATGACATTCGTATATGCTTCAGAATAAAAAGGTTGTTTTTGACTCATGAATTTCTCCTTTCTTGACAAAGTGCATCGTATTTTCGCATGTGCTGTAAATAAAAACAATGGGGATGGAATCTGCACACTTATGCATGTGAAGAATGTCGGCAGGTGCTCTTGTCGGGTGCGTTGAAGTGCAGGCGCGGTTACATTGTAACGTGTTCTCGGGTGTTATATAATATTGTGGTTATGAATAATGAAGGTTCAATGAAATACGCTGTCATGTCAGATGTACATGCCAACGCGGAGGCGTTGGCAGGAGCGGTTGACGATGCCGAAATGAATGGTGTCGACGGCTTTATATGCCTTGGCGATATCGTCGGGTACGGGCCGTATCCGAATGAAGCGATAACGCTTTCGCGCGAAGTGTTCGCTGAGAAGGTTGTTTTGGGCAATCACGATGCGGCGATAGTCAGAGAGATGTCGATGGACTCATTCTCGCGCCGTGCGCAGAAGTCGATTTTGGCGCAGAGATATATGGTGGACGAGTTTAATCTCGACTGGTTGGCGTCGCGCTCTCATTTTATTCGGGAGAGGAATCTTCTTTTTGTCCATGGCGATGTCAGCTTGGATGCCGGTTCCATCAAGGCCGGATTCGGCTATGTGTTTCGTCCGGAGGATGTTGATCGCGTACTTTCGGCTGTCTCCGGGCTTGGGGTGAACATTGTATTCGTCGGACACACGCACGAGCCTATGATATGGCGACAGAACGGCGACGGAAGCGTGGAATTGCTTGATGAGAACCGTATAATTGTTTCGTCGTCCGATCATTATGCGGTAAATGTGGGAACTGTCGGTTGTCCGCGCAGTGTTCCTTATGCGTCCTATGCCATTGTGGAAGTAAAGGGAAACGGGCATGTCGATATTGAACTGCGTAAGCTCTCTTTCGATTATTCCGCATATAGAGATTCGCTTTTGGCTGCGAACGCCGACGTTCCGATCTGGCTTGAAGATATGCTGTCCAATCCGCAAGTCGCGGAGAAAATGTTAAAATGCTAACAAATGACAAATACATAGAAGGAGAATAAACAATGAAGATTAAACGATTTGGAAAATGGGTGATGTGGATATGTGTTGTACTTTGTGTGTGCGTTTTTGGCTTGTGTTGGATGCTGAAGAATGTTGATCGGCTGCCGGTTGCCGCTCGAATCTGGTTTTTCTCCAATACGCATTTTGCCCGAGTTTACGAGTATTTTCCGTCATTGATTCCCGAACGCTATCTTTCTCCCGAAAATAACATCAAACACTTCGTCAAGGCGTTGGCGGAACGCGATGCAGATGCGCTTAAGGAACATGTCGGTTTCCCGTTTAAGCGCGAATATCCCCTGCCTCCGATTAAGACGATTGAAGAGTTTGTCGCGGCGATTCCTCAATTGTTCGAAGAAGAGGATATCAAAGGGATGCAAGATATCGACGAATGGGAGCGTGTCGGGTGGCGTGGCTATATGTATAAGAATGGGATTGTCTGGCTTTCGGAAGATTTCTGCTTGACTGCCGCCGGAGGACGGCGAGGAACGGAGAAAGAACATAAGCTTTGGTTGGAGTGCGTAAAGAAGGAGATAGCCTCCTTGCACCCGTCTCTTCGCGATGGCGTTGTGCGCCCTATATTGAGTTTTATGACCGAAGACGGCGCATGGCGCGGGCGCATAGACCAAATGGAAAGCAAAGATAACGATAAAGACGTGTATCGTCTTGCCGTTTATAAAGCCGGAACTCCCATTGCGGATAAACCCGATGCGGTTGTGCTTTGCGATTTGAAAGTCGAAGGTTCTGCGTGCAACGAATATTACATCGGCAGGGATCCGCGCTATTCGCTTGACGTCAATAACGCCGGCCCGGAAGATTCTCCGGAGTTTACGTTCAACTGTCCCGAAATCGATAAAGAGGATGAATGCGCTTCGCGGGCGAAATCGTGTGAATGGAATGAATGATTTTCCAACCGTCCTGATTTTCCAACCGCTGATCCACTTGAAAGTTCAGGTCAAAAAGGGTAAAATATAACCTAATTATGGCACGCATCAAGTTGACAAAAACGGAACTAAAAGCGCAGACGGACGCTCTTAAGCGTTTTCAGCGCTTTCTTCCCATGTTGCAACTTAAAAAGCAGCAGCTTCAAGGCGAGATTGCTCTGATATCCGCGAAGGCCGAAGAGGTCAGCGCCAAGGAGCGCGAGATGCGCGCGTCTCTCGAGAAATGGGTGGGCCTTTTCGCGACGGACGAAAGTCTTCTCGCCGGTCTCGTTAAAGTCAAGTCCGTAAATACGGCAGAGGCGAATATCGCGGGTGTCGCGATTCCTACCTTCGATTCCGTCGAAACCGAAGTTAAGGAAGTCGATCTTTGGGATACGCCTGCGTGGGTTGACGACGCTGTTGACGCGACGACTCAAATATTGACTCTTCAGTGCGAGCGCGCCGTCTTTGAGGAGCAGCGCCGTCTCGTGACGATTGAACTTCATCAGACTTCCCAGCGCGTCAATCTTTTTGAGAAGGTTAAGATACCCGACTGTAAAGAGGCGATCCGCGTTATTAAAATCGCGCTCGGCGACGAGCAGACCGCCGCCGTCACGCGCGGCAAGATCGCCAAGTCGAGAACGCCCGCAGTCAATTCCGGGGAGGAAGCGCAATGATAGTTAAAATGCTTCATCTTGATCTTCTGTGCGTTGCGGCGGAGGTAGATTCGACGCTTGAGGGTCTTCGTTCGCTGGGGGCGGTACACCTCGATCTTTCGTCCGCCCAAGGGGCTGAAGTTTCGTCCGCCAAGGGTGACGCCGCCGATGCCGAGAAAGCCGTACGCTTTATCTTAAAGGCGCGCGGAAAGGGTGCGGAGGGTTCCGTCCGGCGTACGATTTCCGAGGTGCTCGATCTCCAGAAGTCGCTTGATGATAAAAAAGACTCTCTCGAAGACTTAAACCGTGAAATCGCCAAATACGAGCCGTTCGGCGATTTCGATCCTGAACTCGCCAAAAAGCTTCTCGATCGCGGCATTGATCTGGCGGGGGTTGCTGAGCTTCCCGAAATTCTGCCGCCTAAACGTCTCAGCGGGATGAAGAGCGATGCGGCGGAACTTAAATCGTCGATAGAAGCCGATATTTCCGGCCTCGCCGCGACCGACGAGAAGGCGATCGTCGCGTCCTTCCCCGAACTCGCCGAGCGTATCGCGTTCGCGGCGGCCAAGGAACTGATGCTTGAGAGCGGCGCCGTTTCCGTAATTTCAGGATGGATTCCCGCTCGTCGGTTGGACGATCTTAAAAAAACGGCCTCTAAAGATGGCTGGGGGCTTTTGACACGCGAGGCCGAATCTGACGAGAGTCCGCCAACACTTATAGAGCCGCCTAAACTCTTTCGTCCGATGCGGGTGCTTTTTGAGGGACTCGGCATCGCGCCCGCGTATACGGAAAGCGATGTCTCGGTGCCGTTCATGTGCTACTTTTCGCTCTTTTTCGCGATGCTCGTCGGCGACGGCGCTTACGGATCGATATTTCTTCTCGGTACGCTCGCGATGCGCAAAAAACTTCCTCGAAGCTGGTTCGTTCTTTTGACGGTATTCTCGGCTTCGACGGTAATTTGGGGTGTTCTTTCGAATACGTGGTTCGGCGCCCAGATTCCCGCGCTCGCTTCGTTGCCGACGGTTCACTGGCTCGCAGACCCGAGTTATCACAACATGATGCTCCTTTGCTTTACAATAGGAGTATCCCACCTGATGCTCGCGAGGCTTTGGAACGGCGTATGCCGTTTGCCCGACTCGACCGCGATCGCCGAATTCGGCTGGGCCGGAATTCTGCTTTTCATGTATCTTGTGACCAATTCGATCGTAGGTATCTTCCCGGCGATTCCGCAGTGGGGTTTTAACATGTTCTACGCGTCTCTCGCAGGAGTGTTCCTCTTTTCGGTAAAACCCTCTGAATTTAAGACGCGCGGAGCCGAGCTCGGCATGCTGCCTTTGAATATCATGAGCGCTCTCGGCGATATCATTTCCTACGTCCGCCTTTTCGCGGTAGGTCTCGCGTCGGTAAAGGTTGCCGAGAACTTCAATTCCATGGCTACAGGACTTGTCGCCGGAGCCGATGAAATGTGGGTTAAGGCGTTGATGGCTGTGGCGATGGTCGCGATTCTCGTTGTAGGTCACGCGCTCAATCTCGCTATGGCGGGGCTTTCGATTCTCGTACACGCGGTCCGTCTCAATACTTTGGAGTTTTCAAACCATAAGGGCGTTTCCTGGTCCGGAACCGCATACAGTCCGTTCAAACGCAAAAAAGTTTAATTAACGATTCAAAAAGAAGGAGATAACAAATGAGTGATGCAGCAATGATTGTCGCGGGCGCCATCGCCTGCTTGGGTCTCGCCGGTGCCGGCAGCGCTTTCGGTACGGGTTTTGCCGCGGCCGCCGCCGTGGGCGCGTGGAAGAAGTGCTATGCGGCCAACAAGCCCGCTCCGTTCCTTCTTCTCTCTTTTGTAGGCGCTCCCATTACCCAGACGCTCTACGGAATGATTCTTATGTTCATCATGCTCGGCAAGGTCGGTAATGTTGCCCCCGGTTCCGGCGTTCCCGTTCTCGTCGCCGGTATTTTCGCAGGTCTCGCCATCGGTCTTTCGGCGCTTTTCCAGGGTCGCGCCGGTGCCGCCGCCTGCGACGCCCAGGCCGAAACGAATCAGGGCTTCACCAACTATCTCGCCGCGCTCGGCATCGTGGAGACGGTCGCCATTTTCGCGATGGTTTTCGCGCTTATCGCTCTTGGAGCGATCAGGTAAATGCGCGTTAATCCGAAACACGTTTGGTTTCTCGCCTTCACTGCCGTATTCGCGGTGTTGGCGAGCGTCGTTTTTTGGGGAGCTTGGGCTTTGGATGTTGTTCCGATCATGCCCGACTGCCCGACATCGTTTTCGATAGATTATTCCGGCGACTTCTGCCGCAATTGGCTTTTGAACGGCAAGTTCGTGCCGGGAGACATCATAGCTTTTGTCGGCGAGCCGTATTTCTGGGTTGAACTTAAATACGTAATGGCTCTTTTCTTCGCCGCGTTTGCGCTTTCGTATTTTTTGATAGGGCGCGGCTTGAGCCGTTTCGCGGCTTATTCGGCGGGACTTTTCCTCGCTTTCTGCGGTTATTGGTGCACTCTTTTTTCGGCCGGTCATCTCGGCTGGTTTCAATGGATGACGTACGGAGTTTTCGCGTTCGGTCTTATCGACAGAATGCTTGAGAAGGGTAAGCTTCGTCATTCGGTGATGCTCGGCGCGGTCGTTGCCTGGGGTAGTTTCTACCAAGCCGATCTGTGGCTTGTTTTTACATTTTTCACTTCGATTTATTTTGTGTTTCGCTCTATCATGGTGCGCCCGGGGTGGAAGGCGTGGGCGCTTCGCTCGATTACGGCGCTCGTCGTTTTTATCGGAATCGGACTTCCCAGTTTCCGAAGTGCGCTTTATTCCGATCTGGCGGGCCGCGATAAACAGATTGATGAAGGCCAGACGTTGACTGAAGATTCTCTCAGTCCTGAGGAGAAGCGCTGGCGGTTTGTTACGAATTGGTCTATGCCGCCTGAGGATACGAAGGAGTTTTTTGTCGCCGGAGTTCACGGCGATACGAGCTGTCCCATGACATTGGCTATAGGCAAGGCGCGTAACGCGGATGTTAAACCCTACGAGGGGCGCATGGGCAGACCCTTAATGCCCAACGGTGAAGAGGCTCCGAGCGGGAATTACCGCCAGCATTCATTGTATGTCGGATGGGTAACCTGCATTTTCGCGCTTTTGGGTGTTGTCTCAATGTTTTTCAGAGGCGATTCAGACGGGAAAAAGCTTTTCGACAAAAGGGTTACAGTCGCGTTCTTTTTAACGGCGGCGGTTGTTTTCTGGGTTTTCTCGATGGGGCGTTATGTTGAAGGGGTTTACAGGTGCGTATTCGCGCTTCCTTTCGGCGATTATCTCCGAGCTCCCGTAAAGTGGCATCATTTGACTGAATTCTGTATCGTTGTTCTCGCGGCGTACGGTCTTCATTTCGTCTGGAAACTTATTTCGCCGTATGGTAATTTTGCACGAGTGATCCTCGCTGCTGTCGTGCTTTACGGCGCATACGATTTGGCAGACGAAGCGAAAAAATTCTGCGCACCTCATTCGGCCGATACGATTGTAGGCCAGGTCCCTCAACCGGTTCCTCCAGACAGAGAGCAGTTGGAAAATATGTATAATGCTGTTGTAAGGCGCAAGCCCACCAATCACGAAATCCGTGAATCATCGAAAAGACGAGATTCTTATTTCGAGTCGTTGAAATCAGCCGGACTTACAATTGTTGGAACCGTGAAAAACAAATGTCTTGTCGCGCCCGGGGTTGAAATGGATTTTGATTTTCCTGTAGTTGAACAGAAGGTACCACGCCCGGGTCTTGTTGAGCGTGAACATGATAAGGAGTTGAGCGGCTTTGCGTTCGCCGCCGCCGCGACCTCTCTTGCGCTCACGGTTTTAACGGTTCTTTGCCTTTTTCTGTCGTTGTCTGTAAAACGCATTGATCGCATCAGAATTTTACAAGGAAAACAAATATGAATAAAAAACTCACTACCGTTATGATGGCGCTTGCGGCGAGCGCGCTTTGCGCGGCCGAATTGAACACCAGGGCCTATCTTGAAAGTCGTCCCGATTGGCAGCGTCTCAACGATAAAGCAGTTTCGCTCGCCAAGAAAAATATGGAGAAGCTAGACGGCTGGAAAACCCAGATGACGTGTATGCCCGGCGTCGGCATAATCTGGCAGTGGGACAGCTGCTACATGGCTCTTTACGGTGGCTATACTCCCGGAAACTACAACGGTCTCGGAAATCTCGACAACCTCTATCAGATGCAGGGTGAGGACGGTTATATCTCGATGGCCTATACTTACGAAACCCGTAAGCCGACCTGGGCCGGACGCATCAATCCTCCTCTTTACGCCTGGTGCGAGTGGCTTTACGCCGAGCGCACGGGAGATCTGACGCGCTTACCTAAGGCTTATGAGGCTTGCTCTAAGTATTACCGCTGGCTCAAGGCCAACAGAACGCGCGAGAAAAACGGATTGTATTATTTCGAGGATACCGGATCTTCGGGTATGGACAACTCCCCGAGAAGCGGCTATTTCGCCGAGCATCAGAAGGGCAGCGACGTATGCTTCGTCGACCTTTGCTGCCAGCAGGTTCTCGCGGCGCGATGCCTCGCGAAGATGGCGCCCTATGTCGGAAAGCCCGAAGAGGCTAAAACCTGGAATCATGAAGCCGATCATCTCGCCGAGAAGATCAACGATCTCATGTGGTGCGAGAAGACCGGGTTTTATCACGACCTTTACATAAACACCAACAATAAACTCGCCGTCAAGACGGCCGCCGCGTTCTGGGCGCTCGTTTCGGGCGTCGCGACCCCCGATCGCGCCGCAAAGCTCGCCGCTCACCTGACAAATGAAAACACCTTCGGCTCCAAGTATCCCGTTCCTTCTCTTTCGAAGGACGATCCCAACTACGATCCTTACGGCGGCTACTGGCTTGGCGGCGTATGGCCGCCCATCGTCTATATGACATGCCGCGGTTTGCGCGAGAACGGCTATGGGGATCTTTCCCGCGATATCGCGCGTAAGCATCTCGATCAGATGTGCGACGTTCTTTTCAATTACAGGACGAAGGCGAAGAGCAAAAAGTTTTCGTTCTCTTCGTCTACCGACGAAGAGATCGGCACGATCTGGGAGTGCTACGCGCCCGAATTCGCCGAGCCCGCGCGCGACAAACTCGGTAAACAGGTGCGCAAGAACTTTGTAGGATGGGGCGGATTAGGTCCGATCATTCTCTTTATCGAGGATATCATCGGTCTTGACATCAACGCTCTTGAAAACAGGATCGACTGGAGAATTTCCGAGACCGGCAACCAGGGAATGAAGGATATTCCGTTCAACGGCGGCAAGGTTTCTCTTTCGGCTTTCGTTCCGGACAAGCGCTTTTTCAGCGTTACGGTCGAGACAGACCGTCCTTTGCGTCTGCGCGTTTTCTCCGCCGACGGCACCCACCGCGTCGTCAAGTACATCAAACCCGGCGTTACCAAGTTCCATTCGCGCGAACCTTCGGCCGAGCATGACGCTCCGCTGTGAACCGATAGCTCGTATATGCTATAATAGAGACCTATGAAACCTAAAGATTCATCGCCTCATTTCATTTTAAGCTCGAGTCCGCACGCCCATTCTCACGCGAGCGTCTCGCGCATCATGCTAGATGTCATAATCGCGCTTCTGCCGACGACTGCGGCGGGCATCTGGTTTTTCGGAATGCCAGCCGTATGGACGATCGCCGTGTGCGTTTCGACATGCCTTGCGGTCGAGGCGATGTGTCGCCTCGCCATGAAGCGCGAAGGGACGATAGGGGATTTCTCCGCCGTTCTGACGGGGCTTCTCCTGGCGCTGAATCTACCTGCCGGGCTTCCTCTCTGGATGGCTGCGCTCGGATCAGTCTTTGCGATAACCGTCTGCAAGCAGGTTTTCGGCGGTCTCGGTAAAAATCCGTTCAACCCCGCTCTTGCCGCCCGCGCGTTTCTTCTTATTTCGTTTACGGGGCCGATGACTACATGGCTTAAGCCGTACTGGTGGAAAACCCCCGATGCGGTCACGACGGCGACCCCGCTCGCTTCCATGAAGCCGATGTTCGACGCGGCCGCGACAACGACGGCGACGCCTCATGCCGGCAGCGACGGCATCCCCGCGCTCTGGGATCTTGTAACCGGCAATATGCCCGGCTGCATCGGCGAGGTTTCCGCGATCGCGCTTATTCTCGGCGGCGTTTATCTTCTTTTCCGGAAGGTGATTTCGTGGCATATTCCGGTTTCGTTCATCACCACAGTCTGGGTTTACTCGCTTGTTTCCGGCGGCGCTCCGGCCCATGTTCAGGTATTGACGGGCGGCGTTCTTCTCGGTGCGATATTTATGGCGACCGATTATGTTACGACGCCCGCGACTTCCAAAGGGAAGATCGTTTTCGGCGTCGGCTGCGGCGCGCTCTGCATGCTTATACGTCAGTTCGGTTCTTATCCCGAGGGGTGCAGCTTCGCGATTCTCATTATGAACGCGTTCACTCCGCTCATCAGCCGCTGGACCCAGCCTAAGCCTTTTGGAGGTTAGGGGTTGGCAGTTGGGGTTAGGAGTTAGCAGTTAGGAGTAAAGGATGAAAAAGATTCTTGGACTTATCATGAGCCTTACGATCATTGCCGCCGTGTGCGCGGGTGTCCTGGCTTATGTATCTAAACTGACCGAAGAGCCGATCGCCAAGGCCGCGGTCGAAAAAAAGGAACGCGCGGCCAAAGCCGTGATGCCCGAAGGCGTCGTGTCCGTCGAGGACAGAAAGATCGCGTTCGTCGGCAAGGACGCTTCCGGGAAAATCATCGGTTATGCTCTCGAGGGCATGGACTCCGGCGGGTACGGCGGCGATATCGTTCTCATGGTAGGCTTTAAGGCCGACAAGAAAACGGTCGTATGCTATAAGAAGCTCGTCGCCAACGAGACTCCCGGTCTCGGTTCCAAACTTGAATCGCCGGAGTTTTCGTCCCAGTTTGAAAACCGCCCGGCCAAGGCGCTTAAGGTTAAAAAGGACGGCGGCGAGATCGAGGCGATCACGGCCGCGACGATAACTTCGCGCGCCGTCTGCAGGGCTATCGAGAATGCGCGTACAAAGCTCTCGGAGCTTGATTGACATGGCGAAGAAAAGCGCTTTTACAATAAATTTCGAATATTACCTTCTCAGGTTTTTCTGCGGATTCGTAAATCTGATTCCATATCGCGTCGCGATGGGTATCGCCGCTTTTTTCGCCTGGACCGCCGTAAGGGTTTTTAAACTCCGCAGCAAGCGTACGATGGCGAGACTGAAAGGCGTATTTCCCGACAAGAGCGAGAGGGAACTTAAGCGTATCGCCTTCCGCAGTTTTGCGAACATCCTTCAGTCGGGCGTAGAGATGATCCGCGCCCCTCGGCTTACGCGCAGGTGGATGGACCGTCATGTCGTGGACGGAAAGCTCTACAAGGATCGTCTTCAGGCCTACGTCGACGAGGGGAAAGGCGTCGTGATTATGGTGCCCCATTCCGGAAACTGGTATATGGCGGCGTGGTCGATGGCCAAATACGGGCTCCCTCTTTTCGCGATCGCCGCGAAGCAGCGCAATCCGAAAATCAACGAATGGATGAAGCGCCAATACGGAGATATCGAGGTTGTCGAGAGGGGCAGCGCGAGGACGCTTGTGGAAATAAGGAAGAAACTCGAGGAAGGGCGCGCTTTCGCGATTCTTCCCGATCTGCGCGTAAAGGAACCGGACGTCGAGGTTGACTTTCTCGGCGGTAAGGCGAACGTTTCGCGCGGCGGCGCGATGTTCGCCGTCAAATGCGGTTCTCCCATAGTCGTCGCCGTCATGCGCCGCGAAAAGGGCAGGCATGTCTTCGATCATCTCGGAACGCTGCGCCCCGATCCGTCGGCGGCGGACAAAAAGGCCGAGGCCGCCCGTCTTACGAAGGAGGCGATGGCGCTTATCGACGAGAAAATCCGTCTTCATCCGGAACACTGGTTCTGGTACAACAAGCGTTGGATTTTAGAGCCGGTGCATAAGAAGCCATGAAGATTTTCAGGGCGGCGCTTTTTCTTGTTGTATTCGCATTCTCTGCCGATGCTTTTGCGGAGAAGGAGGGCGACTGGTCACGCGGATATTATGCAGAGCTGTCTACCTCGTCCTATCTCTTTTCTCTCGGCGGCGTACGCGCGGACCGGGCCGTCTGGTATCTTGAGGGGGACGTTATCCAGCGTTTGTCGTCGTACGGCCATATTCTGCTCGGGTACTGGGCTTTAAGCGATATTGAAAAGCCGGAAAACAAAGGCCGCCGTTCCAATCTTTATGAATCAGATCCCTATATCTTCTACGGTTATGATTGGGACTTCGCCGAAGGCTGGCGGTGGAGAAACCGTTTAGGATATATTCTTGTATGCGAAACCGGCTATGATAACGCCCAAATGGATACGTTCGCGGAATGGACCTATATGGGCGATTTTAAGTCGCCCTGGGTTGAGATATTCGGCCAAACCCGTGTTGTCGACACTCTCGGCACGTATGTTCGCGTAGGCGCCAAGAAGAATTTTGTTCTGGTTGACGATACGCTTTCCGTAATGCCGCACATAGCGATGCACGGCGGTTCGAGAGGTTGGAACCGCAGGCGCTACGGTAATTACGTTTCCGGAAGATCTATCGGGCCCGGTCTAGGAACCGTAGAATACGGCGTCAGATTTCACGGGCCGCTGAAATGGGGGTTCGGCTGGTTTGTCGATTTTTGCGGTTACGATGCGATAGACTCCCGTACCCGCACCCAGATCCGCGAGCGCCGCGCGCGTGGCTCGACTATGAAGCTTGACGCGTTTTTCCTCTATTCAGGGTTGACGTGGGAGTTCTGATTCAAATTTTCACAACAAGGTGCAGATTTGGTATAATGTAACTCAAGAAAACAAATGAAAAGAAAGGTTCTTTAAAATGGCAGAAGCAGTTGTCGGTATTGTGATGGGCAGTGATTCCGATTGGCCTCTCGTTAAGAAAGCTTGCGAGACGCTCGATAAATTCGGCGTCGCTTACGAGACGCGCGTAATTTCGGCGCACCGTACGCCCGATGTCGCCATCGAATATTCTAAGACGGCCGAGGAGCGCGGTCTTAAGGTTATTATCGCCGCAGCCGGCGGAGCCGCGCATTTGGGCGGAGTTCTCGCCGCGGCCACGGTTTTGCCCGTTATCGGAATCCCCGTCGCAGGCGGAGCGCTCAACGGACTTGATGCGCTTTACGCGACCGTTCAGATGCCGTCTGGCGTACCTGTCGCGACCGTCGCCGTCGGTAGCGCAGGTCCTACGAACGCGGCGCTCCTGGCCGTTCAGATTCTCGGCACAGCCGATGCTCAGATGCGCGAAAAGTTCCGCCGTCACAAGGAGGAACTCAGGCGCAAAGTGGCCGAGGCCAACGATCGTATCCACGCTTGATGGCGCGGTGATAACGGCGGTGAGGCTGTGATTTTTAGATTAGGTGCACCCTTATCCCGCTTTTTTGAATTGATGCACGCAAGGCCTTCGAGTCGGGGGCGATTCGGCGCTGGTGCTTGCTAAATCCGCGTCGGATACGCCGCGGATTTCCGGCGGAAAATCCGGGTCGACATCGATTTTGCGGCCTTTCTTTTTCGCCGCTTGGGTACGAATCACGCGCGCAAGCGCGCTTAGGCGAAAAACCGGCGCGTCAAAATCGGGTCTTTGCCGTTTTTTCCGCCGTCGCTGTGCAGGCTGCCGA
>JAFXEU010000004.1 GCA_017520845.1 Kiritimatiellia bacterium
CGGTTAGGAGCTTGATGACATACTTGCGCGTGTAGCCGAGCGTCTCGCATACCTCGTCGAGGATGCGGGATCGCTTCGCTTTTCCAGATTTGGTGTAGGCGCGGCGTTTTTCACCGATATATTCGAATCTTGACTTTCTAGACATGTTGCACATGTTCCTATTTTACAACGGTGCACAGTATTTGACGAACGGGCTAATCTTGGAATGTCCCACTTTCTGAATTGGGTGCACACTATTCTAACGAATCGCGTGATCCAGATTTTCATTGCGTGCGGTTTCGAGATTCTGATATAATCTGATATTATGAGCGAGAATTCAAATCGCGTCGATGACGGCGCGTCGGCAGAGAAAAAAGCGGGTTTCACCGATATTTGCAAGAGGCTTTGGGGCGGCGTTTCCCGGGCGTTTCGCGCAGTAGCCGGTTTTTATCAGATTAAGGCGGTCGAAGCGTGCTATATCTTGTTGACGTTTGTTATCATGCTTGCAATCAATTACTTCCTGATTGCCATGAACGGGTTTTCGCTGTCGTACGCGAAGCGGTGGCCTGAGGTGTCGTGCGTAGGCGGGGTATTCTGGCTTTTGCTTTTTCTGCTGTCGTTCCATTTCGCGTTGCGCAGAAACAGGTGGGTCTTATGGCTGATGACGACGTTGCAGTTCTTTGTTCTGTTTGCCCTTTTCGCGATTTATCTTACGACAGGCACCTTTTTCTGCGAGTCTGTTCTTTATCTGGTGTACGATACGACGTGGGATGAAACAAAAGGATTTTTTTCCGCATACGTTAATTTTAAAAGTATCGCGTTGCTGACGTTGTTGCTGGTCTCGTATTTCAGCGTATTGTATTTCGCGATGAGGAAATATAAAAGTCCGAAAAAGTACTGCCGCGGCGATCTTATGGTTTTGGCTACGATAGCGGTACTTCTTTTATGTCCGTTCACGGCGTCGCTCAGGAGCGGGGAGAAAAATTTCTTTAAGACGCTTTTTTCATCTCATCCGGTAAGTTATATCTGCAGTCAGATCGGCTATTTCAACCGAAACATGAAGGAATTCATTTCTGAAATGCGCGATCGGACGCCTCCGGACGACGTTAAGCTGAATGACGGCTTTAAAGGAGACGGTCCCGTCGGCGTTTTTGTCATCGGTGAATCCGCAATCCGTTCGCATCATTCCGTTTACGGTTATCATCGCGACACGACGCCCAATCTTACGGCCAGAAAAGATTCCATAATATTGTTCGATGATACCGTCTGCGTTCTTCCGGTGACGATTACGGCGCTGAAATACTGGTTGACCGATATGACGTTGGCCGACAGACATGTAAAATGGACGCTGTTCGACGTTCTTAAAAAAGCCGGATACAAGGTTGACATCGCCACCAATCAGAATAAATCAGGCTGGGCCGATTCTCCTATTCAGATGATTTTCAAGGCCGCTGATTCGGTAACGTATATCCACGAAGAGAATTACAGCGACCTCGAGGAAGATAAAGACGCGTGTATTTACGACGAGGCGTTGATCGTTCCGTTTGACGCCTGGATAAGTAAAACCGCGTCCGTTTCGGCTCCGCAGATGATGGTTCTGCACCTCTTCGGCAGTCATGAGCCTTACGCGTCGCGTTATCCGAAGGACTTTGCGCAACATTTTCTTTCCGACACAGCCTTTACCCAGAGGGTCAACGAGTACGACAGTTCGATTCTGTACACGGATATGGTGCTCGGCAAACTGCTTGAACGGCTGGAGAGGCTTGATAAGCCCGCGTTTCTCGTTTATATTTCCGATCACGGCTCTGTCTGCGAGTCGTCAGATCTGCGCAATCCGCAGTCTCGCGACAATTCCGCCTACGAGGTTCCGTTTTTGATATGGACGAACGGCCGCTACCGTGAAGCTATGCCGGATACCGTCCGGCGCATGCGGAAGCGGCGCAGCGTGCCGCTGCAGGCTGATCGCGCTCATTTCGGTTTGCTCGAAATGATGGGCGTTTCGTTCTCCGACGATGTCGAAACCGAGAATTTTCTTTCCGACAGATTCGAGATTAAGCCTCGCTTTACAAATGAAGGCTCCGCCCCGTACGTGAAGGACGCAGAGTGATGCGCGAGCGTTTGTGCGGCTTGGATTTATATCGCTCTTTAGCGATTTTGATGATAACGGTTCTGCACGTCAACTGGCAGCATTGCGGGCTGATATATACGCCCGGGCTGCCGAGGAGCGTATATGTGTCGGGCCTCTTTATCGAGTATCTATGCTTCGCGGGCGTCAACTGTTTTGCCATGCTTTCAGGATATCTGTCCGGAGCGGCGAATATGGATTACGGCCGGAGCTGGCTCGGGCGGGTCGCGTCTTTCTGGCTTAAGATGACGCTTTGGAGCGTGATTCTTTATCTTGCGGTGGTCTTTTGTCTGCCGGGAGGCGGGAATTACAGGTTTGATTATCGTTCGACGTTTTTCCCGTTCGCCGGGCCCTACTGGTACATAAACGCCTATTTCGTTCTGATGGTGCTGATGCCCGTTCTGAACAGGGGCCTCGCGGCGTGTTCCGATAAAAGTCTCCTCGTCCTGTCGGCGGCGCTGTTTGTCTTTACGTCCGTCTTTCCGGCGTTCGGTCTTGAGAGCGCGGAGCTGGCCGTTGCCGGCGGGTATTCTGCCGTCTGGCTTGCCGTATGCTATATCTACGGATGCGCGATCAGGCGTCTGGCGCATTACATGCTCGGCGTGCGGAATATAAACCTTATACTCGCTTCGCTTCTTGCGCTGAGTGTCGGCGTGCCGTTTATGTGCGATTTCGCCGGCGGGAAATGGATGCTCTTTTACCATTCTCCTTTCTGCGTCGTTGAAGCGGCGGCCCTGATGCTGCTTCTTCTGCAGGTGAAAATAAAGAGCGGTTGGCTCGTTAAGGCCGTTTCCTTCGTGAGCGTCAACTCCCTTGGCGTGTATTTGGTTCAAACTCATCCTTTTATCTGGAATAATTATGTGGTCAGAACAAATCCGGAGTTATACCCGTGCATCAAAATGGCCGGGTATTTTATTGCGGTTGTTCTGATTCTGGAGATCGCCGGGCTTGCGTTCAACTTTGTGGTCGACCGGTGCTATCGACTTATTGTTTCGCCGATATTGATGGCGCGCCATAAAACTTAAGTAAAGTGTATTAGCAGACGTAGGTGTTAGGAGTTAGGTGTAGGTGTAGAATGGATATTTATTTGTCTACTTGGGATGACAGTAGAATGCGTAATATGCTTTATGGTATAATAAAGGAAAGAATTTTTTTAATCAGATAGGAGTACAACAATGGCGCTTAATATCGTCACAGAAATCGACAATCGCGTTCAGGTGAAGAACGTTCTCATGAGCGTGAGCGACAAGACGGGCCTCGAGACGTTTGTCCCCGCTCTCGTCAAGGCTTGCCCCGGCGTAAAGATTTATTCGACCGGCGGAACGTACACAAAGATCAAGGAGATTCTCGGCGATGCCGCCGAAGGAACGCTCGTTGCCGTTTCCGATTACACCGGCCAGCCCGAGATGCAGGGCGGCCTCGTAAAGACGCTCGACTTTAAGATTTATCTCGGTATCCTTTCCGAGAAGTACAACGACGCCCATCAGGACGATCTGAAGCGTCTCGACGCCAATGCGCTCGATATGGTCGTCGTCAATCTCTATCCTTTCCGCGAGACTGTCGCCAAGGAGGGCGTAACCCCTGAGATGGCTCGCACCAACATCGACATCGGCGGTCCCTGCATGGTCCGCGCGAGCGCCAAGAATTATCTCCGCGTCGCGTCCGTCACCGATCCTCTCGATTACGGCAATCTCGTCGAGGAGCTCGCCAACCACGGCGGAACGCTCGGTCTCGACACGCGCTTTAAGCTTATGAAGAAGGCCTTCGCCCACACCGCCGAATACGATGCGGCCATCGCGAAGTTCTTTACGACCCGCACCTGGGAAGAAGTCGACGGAACATACAATCAGCACTGACACAACCCCGATATCCCGTTGGTGCGATGCTGTTTGAGGCGTTTAAGCGCAATCGTGAAGAACGGCTCGATGAAGCCGCGTTTCTCGTTTCGTCGGGCGACCGTTCCCTGTCGATCAGCTGGAAGCAGTTCACCGATGATGTCGCGACGGCCGCCTGGATCGCGGGGCGGAGGGCGTCCGGGCGGAAGATCGCTCTCCTCGGCGAGAATTCCTACGAGTGGATGGTCGTCCATTCGGCGTGTCTTTTTGCGGGAGTTACGGTTGTTCCTCTGGAGACCGGTCTTTCGGCCGACGAGATTGTCGAAAGGGTCAGGAAAGCGGGCATTCACGTTTTGCTTCATTCGATGCTTTATCTCGAAAAGGCGCGTGAGGTCGCGAAAAGAGTTCCCGGTCTGGAAACGGGGAGTCTCGCTTCGAAAAACATCGAGGCGATTTTAGCAGACGCCGCGGACGCGGCTCTTCACAGTTCGGACGGATTGTGGAATCGCGATTGCGTCGATACGGAGCGTACGGCCATGCTTGTGTTCACGAGCGGCACGACTTCCACTCCAAGGCCGGCCGAATTGGCCGTTTCTTCGATCGAGGCCTTTTGCGAAACCGCCGGCACGGCCCTTGAGATGCGCGCCGGCGACAGGTCGCTGATGCTTCTGCCGCTTTATCACATCTACGGACTTTGCGCGACTTATGCGATGCTCGCCCGCGGCGTCGCGCTCGGCGTATGTCCCGATTTCCGGCGGATGCTGGCGGCGTTTATCCGTTTCAAGGCCGATTACGCTTTTCTCGTGCCCGCGCTCGCCGACGTGCTGGCGTCAAAGGTCATGCAGTACGGCGGGAGTTTCGAGGATCTTACGGGGAATCCCGTGCGATGGATCGTCACGGGCGGCGCTCCGCTTTCCCGCAGGGTTTACGAGCGTCTCACGTCGTTGGGCGTCAAGGTACTCGGCGCCTACGGGCTGACCGAGACGGCGGCGTGTTATTCGATTTCGCGCGTTTCGGACGAGCCGCGCGCATGCAGCGCAGGCAGGGTTTCCTGCGCTCCCGGCGTCGAAACGGCGGTCTCCGAAACCGGCGAACTGCTTATTCGCGGGCCTAACGTGATGAAAGGGTATTTCGGCATGGGCGAAAGCACCGCTGCCGTTTTCGATGAGGACGGGTGGTTCCACACGGGGGATCGCGGGCGCATAGATGACGACGGGTATGTTTGGGTTACCGGCCGGATTTCAAGAACGATCGTACTGTCGAACGGCAAAAAGGTTTCGCCGGAGGAACTTGAAGACAAGATAGTTTCGTTGCCGGGGGTGATGGAGGCGCTGGTTTCGGGCGAAGGCGAAAACAGGGAAATCCTCGCTGAAATTTACGCTTCCGTCGGCGAGATGTCCGTTAAAA
Source organism: Kiritimatiellia bacterium (assembly GCA_017520845.1). Lineage (GTDB taxonomy): Bacteria > Verrucomicrobiota > Kiritimatiellia > RFP12 > UBA1067 > UBA1067. The sequence goes on from JAFXEU010000004.1 coordinate 5,347, forward strand.
GATCCGTTTCGGAGCTTAATGCGACACTTCCCGTATATCAGCGCATCGATAGAATTATTTTAAGGGATACGCCTTTCTCGAGAACGGCATCGGGGAAGATTAAAGTCCGATGAAGCCTGAAAATGAAGGAGAACGATATGGCATCACGATTAAAAAATAGACATGGATGGCTTTTGGGCCCTACGGTGTTTGTTGCGGCGCTTACGTGTCTTTTGTTCGCATGGGCCGTAATGGAGCCGGGCTGTCTTGTAAGCGCTTTCGACAATAACGGGAGGTCGCCCTTTGAATTGGCGACGCTTCCGTTTTTCGCCGCCGTAATTCCTCTTGTGTGGTGGAAGTGCCCGTTTGAGGGCTCGGCGGCGCGCAGGCGCGTTCTATCGCTTATGGTGACGGTTGTCGCGGCGATGGCGATCATTAAACAACTTGATCTCCATAATGCCGTCTTGAGCTGCCTTTACCCTGATTACGTCGGCGCCGACGGTTCGCTCGTTTCGGGTAAACTCGTCCGTCCGAACGGGAAGCCGCTTAACGGAACTCCCTTTAAGATGCGCGTTATCACGAACGGTGAGGTTCCGTTCGGAATGAAGGCGTTGATCGTCGGTTATTTTACTCTTTTCTTCGGTCTCTTCGCGGCGGGATTTGCCTACCTCGCCCAGTTCTGGTTTGACGGCGTTCTCAAACTTAAGCCTTCGGCATGGGCGTGGGGGTGCTTCGGCGCGAGCGGGGTCGTAGTCCAGATTGCCGATCGCCTTCCTTCTTGGCTCGGCCATGCTCACGGGCTTTCAAAGTCCGCGGACGGAGTTACAAAGGCCCAGTCTCTCTGCACCGCGTTGGAAGAGGGCGGTGAGATGATGATCGCCGTTTTTGCGCTTCTTACGATTTATTTCTCGTGGAAGGAGATCAGCGCAAAAGCTCCCGCGGAAAAGGGGACAGTCCCCTCGAGGACGGTCCTTTTCTGGGGGCGATTCGACCACGGTTATTCGCGCAACCGCGTTAATATCGCGTTGTTCCGCGAGTTAGGCTGGAATGTTGAGTTTTTTGACGTTGTTCTCTCGCCGCGCTTCGGGGATATCGAAGCTGTTCTGCGCGGCCTGAGCCGCAAGGTTAAGCCGGATCTCGTATGGGTTCCCGTCTGCCGTCAGCGTGATATTATGGCCGCGTGTCGCTGGGCGCGCCGGAACGGAGTTAAGGTTCTTTTTGATCCGATGATTTCGGCGTGGGATAAAAAAGTGCTTGAGCAGAAGAAGTGGAAGGCCGAGGAGCCCCGCGCTAAAAAGCTTCACGCGCTTGAGAAGAAGATGATGAACGCGCCCGATTTCGTTACATGGGATACGAGCTGCCACGTCGATTTCTGCGAGCGCGAGTTCGCGGTTCCGCGCGAGAAGATGGCTCCGCTCTTTACGGGGACGGACGAGAAGATCTTCAAGCCCGGTCCCGTTCCGGCGCGCGAGGGGACGGACTTCCGCGTTCTTTATCACGGCGCTTACATTCCTTTGCACGGTATGGAGTACATTGTCGAGGCCGCGCGCATGACCGAGGGTAAGGGGATTCACTGGGATCTTCTCGGATGGGGCGCCTACAAGGCTAAGACCGAGGCTCTCGCGGAGGGGATAAGCAACATCACGTTCCTTGATAAAGTGCCTTACGCTAAAGTCCCTGAAGTGATTTACAAGGCCGATGTGGTCTTAGGTGTTTTCGGTACGACCGAAAAAGCCTCGCGCGTTATCGGCAATAAGATTTTCGAAGCGATGGGGTGTGCGCGTCCCGTCATCAACGAATATTGCACTGGTTACCCGCCGGAGGCGAAAGACTGTAAAGCGATTAAGTTCGTCCCTGCGGGCGACGCCGCGGCGATCGTGAAGGCGGTCGAGGAATATCGCGCCGATTGGGCTAATCGCGACAGCTACAACGAGGCGGCGTATGAGTTCTTTAAGAATCATCTTTCGATGGCTGAAGTTAAAAAACAGCTTGTCGGTATTTTGGCTAGACTTGGCTTGTAAAAGCCGTATAATTTTAAACGATTAAAAAGGGGGTTGAAAATGATGAAAAGCCGATTTAAGATCGCTTCTCTCTTGGTAGCTTCAGTATGCTCTTTCGTCACCGTTGCCGATGACGCTAAAAAGTGCGAGCTTCCGCCTTGGCGTACGCCGGCGGTAAATTCAATTAATCGCCTTGAGGCGCGCGCAATCGCAGTTCCCTGCGAAAGCGAAGAATTGGCGCTTAAAATAGCTAAAGGCGAAAAGCCGCGCACCGCGTCAAAGTGGATAAAGTCGCTTAACGGAACCTGGGGCTTTAAGTGGAAGAGCAATATCGAGCTTAAAGATTGGGAGAAGGAGTGTACGATAGCCGTTCCCGGCTGCTGGCAGCTTCAGGGGGATTTTGATCCTCCGTTATACACGAATGTCCGCTATCCCATTAAGAACCTCGGTAACGGCGATCCTATGGGTGAGCCTGATAAGAGTTATACGAGCTATAAGTACCGCAATCCCGTCGGCTTATATTCATTAAAGTTCTCCGTTCCAGCCGATTGGAAAGAGCGTCGCACTGTTCTTCACTTCGGCGGCGTTTCATCCGCGATGTATGTCAGACTTAACGGTAAAGAAGTCGGCTACTCCGAAGACAGCCGCCTTCCCGCGGAATTCGATCTTACGAAATATCTCAAGGACGGCGAGAATTTTCTTGAAGTCGAAGTTATTAAGCATTGCGACGGAACATTCCTTGAGGATCAGGATTTCTGGCGTCTTTCGGGCATATTCCGCGACGTGTGGCTCGTATCCGAAGATAACGCTTCCAGTAAGGATCTCATTGTTGAAACCAAGCTTTCGGACGATTATTCCAAGGGCGAGCTCATAGTCCGCGACGAGAAGGGCGCTATTCTTTTCACTAAGATCTACGATAAGCCTAAGCTCTGGAGTTGTGAAGCGCCCAATATGTATTACGAGACCGTTAAGTATCCTTGCGGCGACTATCGCGCGGTTGCTTTCGGTTTCCGCAAAGTTGAGATTAAGGATTCCGTAATTTATATTAACGGTAAGCGTGCTTTGTTTATGGGCGTTAATCGCCATGAAATGCAGCCCGAGAGCGGTTATACGGTAACTCTCGAAGGTATGAAGCGCGATATTCAGATTATGAAGATACTTAATATCAATGCCGTAAGAACGTGTCATTATCCCGATGATCCGACCTGGTACGAGCTTTGCGATCGCGCGGGCCTTTATGTCGTATGCGAGGCTAATATCGAATCGCACGGCGCGGGTTACGGTAAGGATTCCTATTCCAGGAAGCCCGCGTTTCTCGACACCCATGTCGAGCGCGGCGTCAATATGGTCAAGACGTTCAGGAATCATCCTTCGGTTGTTATCTGGTCGATGGGCAACGAGGCAGGCTTCGGCGATAATTTTGTCGCGCAGTATAAGGCCGTCCGTGCGCTTGATCCGACGCGCCCGATACAGTACGAGCAGGCGGCGAACAATCCTTGGACCGATATTTTCTGCCCGATGTACATGCGCCCTTGGGATTGCGAGAAATACGTTAAAAACAATCCCAAGAAGCCGCTCGTTCTTTGCGAATATTCCCACGCGATGGGTAACTCCTGCGGCGATATCCATGATTACTGGAAGCTCGTCAGAAAATATCCCTCTATGCAGGGCGGCTTTATCTGGGACTTCGCCGATCAGGCTCTTTGGAAAACCGACGCGAAGGGTAAGTTTTTAGCTTACGGTGGCGATTTCGGCGATAAGCCCAATGATGACAACTTCTGCTGCAACGGCCTTGTCGCGGCGGACCGTTCATTCCATCCGAGCGCGTTGGAGGCGAGACACGCCTATCAGCCCGTTAAGGTTGATTCATGGGATTGGGCGACTAAGACCATTACGATTTATAACGCCTACCGATTTACGAATCTTGATAATGTGATGCTTAGGTGGTCCGTTTCAAAGAGTGGAAAGGTGGTAGCTTCGGGAGAGTCCGAGCTTAAGGGAATTGAGCCTGATTCCGTTAAAGAGATTAAGCTTGAGAAAGTTATAGACGGTGATTCGATTATATTTGCGTTTTGGTCTAGGTCTGCGGGTCCCTTCGCTCACGATGAATTCGTAAAGCCTTTTGTTCGTGTCGAGACCCCTATTACCGGGAGCGGAAAGAAACTTGATAAAAATCCCTTTAAGATTAACCTTTGGCGTGCGCCGATCGACAATGACCGCGGCTGGAATATGCCTAATGTCTGCGCAATCTGGAAAAAGGCGACCGAGACTCAGGTGATGCCAGAAGGCGTAGAGTCTAAGTTTGATGCAACCCGCCTTGAGGATGGGCGTATTCTCGTTGATTGGACTCTTAACGTTAAGAATGTCAAAGCCGACGCCAAACTTCCTCCTATTCCGCGTGTCGGTCTTACATTTACTATTCCGAAGGAATTTACCAAGGTGAAGTGGTACGGCGAAGGTCCGTATGAGAATTACAGCGATCGCGCCAACTTTTCAGTGGTTTCTGAATATAATATGGTCGTTGGCGTTTCATCTGGTGTCTTTACCGCAAACGCTCTTAATCCCGACAACTATACCGAGCCCGGCGAACAGGGCTACCGCACTCAGTGCCGTTGGGTAGAGTTCTCCAACAAAGAGGGTAAAAAGATTAAGGTTACGGCTATTAACGCGCCGTTCGGCTTCAACGCGTGGCCCTATACCCAGGAGGATCTTGAGAAAGCTAAGCATCAGCGCGACTTGAAAGCGCGCGACGAAATCACCGTCAATATCGACGCGGCGCAGATGGGCGTAGGCGGCGACAACAGCTGGCGCGCTAGACCCCACGACGACGATATGCTGGGCGAGGGAGAGTACAACCTGAGATTTATCGTCGAAGGTCTCTGATCGGTCAGTGAGCGGGGTCGTCAAAGGCATTCTATTGCCGATGGACGAACATTAGTTTGCAAGGGTCTGCCCCCATTGGTGGGGTGAATGTTTTTGTGCTATACTTTTGAGTATGAGAAAGTTACGTAATTTTTCTACTGATCGTTGTTATCACCTTATAAGTCGCGTAGCGAATATGGAAATGATTAAACTTCTATTATCGTTTTTTTGCTTTATAGCGGTTGGTCTGCTTAACGATCTGATCGCAAAAAGCGCATTAAGTCATGTAAAAATAGATTCTTACATTAATTCTTACAGTTACAATACAAACGAAGTTGATATTGGATGTAGGATTATCCTGAATTCATCGGAAGAGTTTCATCATGTGCAGTCTATGCGTTCAAGCTATACGCGCTATTTTGTTTTCTCAGCTTATGATAAATATGTTTATGTGAAAGACTATGTTCTTAAAAACTCAATTGTAAGAAGAGGTATAATCAAAAGGCTAAACGACATAGAAAACTCTGAGATTCCAGAAAATGCGTGCATGGCATTTATAGGATTAGGATTGATAGAGAAGTTCAATGCGAGATATACAAAATCTCAAAGGCTATACTTGCAAACTGATGTCAGAGATGTAAGTGTTCAAAAGTCAAACCTTTCAGTAGTTTTGACGTGGAAGGGCGAGATAGAAGATGGGGTTAATTTCTCGACTAAAAAGGATGCAGGCTTTGATAATAAGGCCTATGCGTGTGTTGTAACCAAGGACAATGCTGAGATTATAGCTTCTTCATTTAATAGTACGGAAGTTTGTCTTTCTTGTGCCTTTATGAATGATAGAACTTGTGTCGTTGGGTTGATGTTGAGTGACGATGTTAGTAAGAGAATGTCAAAAGAGGTAGTAATATATGTGTTTATTCCCAACCATGGTATTACAGCATTAAGTGTAGCGCATAAAGAACGGAGGGGTGTAAAATGATTTCACCCCACCACTTTCACCTCACCAATGGGGACCCGCGGATTCTTTATGGTTACAAGGGGTACAAAGGAGTGAAAATGATCAAGGATGCTTTTAAATCTGCGGCGAGCATAATCGCAATCGTGGTCGTGCTGTTGCTCCTGATTGGCACGGGATGCATCAATTCACTGATGTTTCATCCTGTGAAGGGCGGATACAATGCGGCTACGAGGGGGTATGTCGACATCGGCACGAACGGCGTCAAGATCGCC
>JAFXEU010000046.1 GCA_017520845.1 Kiritimatiellia bacterium
CTTTCGGCGACGCGTTGGAAGAGGAACGGACATACCATGTATTTCGTCGTCAATCAGGGAGTCAATCCAGTTCGTATCGAGCATGATTCGCCTGAGCCTGAAGAGGGCTTTGTGATCATGAATCCTCTTGATGGCAGTATCAGAAGAAGGCAGAGGCGGGTTGATATTGAGCCTGGTCACTCGCTTTTTATCGCCGACGCGACGAATATTCCTACGAGAGTGTTGACGAACGCGGTTGAACGGAGCCTTGAAATTGAAATCGGCGAGTGGAAGGTCGAACCTGTCTGCGGCGGTCCGGTTATGCCGGAGGCAAGAAAACTCTCATCGCTCGAGTCCTGGCATAAGTGGGATGAAGCTTTTTCGGGAACGATGCGATATACCGCAAAATTCGATGTTGATGAGCATCGGCGAGGCGAACTTAAGTTGGGTCGCACTAATATTTATGTGGATCTCGGTGAAGTTTGTGAAATCGCCCGCGTTAAATTGAACGGGAGGGATCTCGGCGTCAGGTTTATGCCGCCTTACAAATACCTTACCTATATCGCTAAGTTGAAAGCTACGGATAATGTTCTTGAAGTCGAAGTTACGAACCTTGGAGCGAACCGTCTGCGTTGGAACGACATGACGGGCGTCAAGTGGAAAATTTTCAATGACATAAACATGGTCGGCAGTAATTATCTGCCGCTTGATGCCGCTAAATATCGCGTTCGACCTTCCGGACTTATCGGGCCGGTAACCCTGAAATACATTAGATGAATTGTTTAATAAATTGAAAATGTCGCTTGCGCCAGTTTACTAAAAATAGTATACTTCTAACTGAATAATGAGAATGGGGTCATTAATTACGCATAAGAATTGCGTTTTAACCGCGTTTGATGAATGCGGATACAATTCTTATACCTCCCTACCCCCCCCCCCCCCAGTCCTCTAAGAAACTTAATACGCGTCAGTTTTGGCGCGATAATTCCACTAAAATTTCGAACGATAGGCCACTATGGAGATTTTCTCTGTAGTGCGCTTTCGTTTATTTAAAACCTACGAAAGAAGGTCACAAATGTATAAAATACTAAATTGTTTGGGGAATAAGGTAATGTGCACTGCGCTTGTAGCGTTAGGCGCTTTTGTAGCGGGCGCTGAATTAGTTAAGACGCCAATATTACAAACATTTGAGGATGAAAATGGAACTGTAACAGAAAGCGTCGGCTATAAGGTTACGGGCCTTCCAAATAAAGAAGTAGCGATGGTTTATACGAACCATCTTAGAACCGCTACTTTGCGTGTTCGCGCTAGCCTTGAGAATGTTCAGTTTCTCGTCGTCGGTGGTGGTGGCGGTGGCGGTGGCGGCATGGCTGGCCCTGGTGGTGGCGGCGGCGGTGTCGTTACTGGTTTTGTATACAAACTGGAAAAGAATGTTGTAGTTGATATTAAGGTAGGTGCTGGTGGTAAGGGTGGTCAATCTTATTTGGCTGGAGGGAAAGCAGGAGGTGATTCTTCGATTGTCGTAGGCAAAACACCTTATGTTCTTGCGTATGGCGGGGGCGCTGGAGTAAGATATGCTAATGGAGGTGATGGAGGATCAGGCTCAGGTGGTGGTGCTGATAAAAACAGTACTATAGAGTATATTGGTGGCAAAGTTAAAGAGGCTGTATGCGCGGAGGGGGTTCTTTTTGCAGAGTCTTTTGGTCATGAGGGCGGCTCGAATGGAACGAGTCAATACAGTAGTGGCGGTGGCGGCGGAGCTATGGGTGTTGGTGGCGATGCTGTTTATAAAACGGCCGGAAATGGAGGAGAGGGTCTTAAAATGGATATCACAGGCTCTCTTATTACGTATGGTTCTGGTGGTGGCGGTGGTTCATCTGGCACTAACGGCATAGGTGGTACAAATGCGGGAAACGGTGGAAAGAATAGCGGCACAACAAATAAAAAAGCAGGATCAGCGACGGCAAACTGCGGTGGCGGTGGTGGTGGCGGCGGTCCCAGTAATTTTAATGCCCCTAATTATATTGGTTACGGCGGCAATGGCGGCTCTGGCATCGTAGTTTTGCGCTATAAGGAGCCGAACACCTCAGGCTTTAAGGTTATTGTTCGCTAAGACATTAAGAAAATATAACATTATGAGGGCGAGGAGAATCGCTCTCATAATAGCTTGGGGGCCTCCCCCATTGACGATAATTTGTGGGATATGTTAAAATGCTGTAAAGGCGTTTAATTATATTCCGAAAAGGTATTTTACTGTATGAAAAAGAAAATATTATCAGTGTTCGCTATTTCTAGTATTCTAGCGTCTTTATTTGCAGCGCCTATCTCGTGTGGACCGTTGGAACTTTCGTGGGATTATCCGGGCGGCAATCTTAAGTTTCGCGGTTTTAAGGATGGTGTCGCTGAGATAGCGCCTGATTTGCGTGATACTAACTTTCCGTGGTTTTATTGGAATTTCGAGGCTGTCGCTACTAAGGCGGGTAAGGTTAAGTTTGCTTTTCCGGTGGGCGCTTCGCGTCTCTCAGCTCAGGGGCCCGCCGTAAGTACGGACGGCGGTAAGTCGTGGAAGTGGCTCGGTAAGTCTAAGACTCATTTTAAAAAGGGCGCGAAGGATAGCGATTCGTTCGAGTGGGAGTTTAAGAAGGCGGGCGAGAAGGTTCGCTTTGCTCAGGGTATTCCGTATCAGCGCTCTGACTTCGAGGCGTTTTATTCTGAGTACGCGGCATCCTCTTATATGAAGCGCGGCGTTTTAACGAAGACGCGCAAGGGCGTTGACGTTCCGATGGTTGTTATCGGCAATGGCCCCAAGAATGTTCTTATTACGGCGCGTCATCATAGCTGCGAGGCGAGCGCGAGTTTTGTGGTTGAGGGCTTTATGCGTGAGGCGTTAAGCGAGTCTCCCGCAGGCAAGGAGTTTCGTGATAAATATACTCTTTACGTGATCCCGTTCGTTGATTTAGATGGTGTTGAAGCGGGTGATCAAGGTAAGAACCGCGCTCCTCACGATCATAACCGCGATTACGGGCTCGGCGAAAAGGCGCTTTATCCCGAGGTGAAAGCGATAATCAATCTCGATAAGGAGAAAAAGTTCTTTGTCGTTATGGATATGCATGCGCCGGCGGTCCGCGGCGATATTCATGAGGCGATTTATTTCGCAGGCCATAAGAGCCCGAGTAATGCCGCCAATTCCCATGAGTTTAAGGCGTGGCTGGATGAAGAGCGGCCCAATGCCACTGGGCGTATCAAGGTGCTCGGTAAGCCTAAGGCCGCAAAAGTTTCGGGCGATACCGGTATTCCCTGCGGTCATTATTTCTCAGTTCACGGCACTCAAGTCGCATACAGCGCGACATTTGAATTCGCGTATGCGAACAGCAACTGCAATTATAACGATAAGGCGCTTTTGAAATACGGCGAGGGGATGTGCCGCGCATTCGTAAGGCTCGATATCTCCAAGAGCGCCGAGCCGCGCAAGGGATATGCGGAATTTGCGGCGTTTACGAAGAAGCTTTCTGCGGGTTTGTCTAAAGATGTTGTTAAAAAGGCTACAGACGCTATTGATAAAGGTGGTCTCGCCGGGCATTATCTTATGGCGGCGCATTTGGCGCGAGCAGGCGCATATTATAAGATGAAGAACTTTAATGAGGCGCTAGCCGACAATGAGGTTGTGCTTAATTCGCCTTATGCAACACAGGCGCAACGCAACAAGGCGGCGTTTGGAGCTTTGCAATCGCTTATTAACAACCCTAAAACAAAAGGTGAGACGGTCGATAAATGGCGCGAAAAGCTTTTAGCCGAGGGATATCATCTTTATGAGGTCTATGAGTGTTTGTATGCGTATTATTCTTCCGCCAAGCGTGATGACGATGCTGTCGCTATGGCTAAGATGCAGTTGCCGCTCGCTACGCAATTTAATACAGGTAGGGTAAGAAACCGCATAATGCGCTATGAGCTTAAATATGGCGATAAGGCCAAGGCGATAGAATTCGCGAGAGCGACGGTAGCGTATTTGAAGCCTAAAATTTATCCTGTTGTTCCGCGCGGCGTTTTTGGGCCTGACATGGTGATTGACTGTGTTACCGCGATGGTGGTTCTTCCCGAGACGACGATAGAAGAGGTTGAGAAAATTGCCGAGCTTGGCCTTAATCATAAAATCTGTTATGATTATAAGCGTAAGAACCTTAAAAAGCTCGTCGATGACTTTAAGGCCGATCGGGCGCTAAAGAAATAAAGGCGGATCAATGAGATCGGTAAAAACAATTTCCGCCGCCGAAGCCGAGTAGCGCCCGGATCAGTTGAAGCCGAGCGCCTTGAATCCCTCGATGTCGAAAAAGGCCTCGTGCATGCCTGTAAGCCAGCGGATTACGGGGACGTTGGGCAGTGATCGGATCTGATTATCTTTAATCTGCAACGATCCGCGCCAGTCGTTTAACATCCTGACGGTCCAATTCCTTGCATCAATGAAGGTATTGCCTCGAATGACAAAATTTTCTGTAACAGCATCGTTTTCATAAAAGAGGATGTGGGTGCCGTTTGGGTCAGGGCGTTGATCGTGGCCCCAGCCAAAACCGGCATCACGACATACATTGCCTTCAAAAAGTACGTTTCGTGTTGTCCCGGCATGCCAGTATTCAAAAGAGAATTCCGCCTTTTCGACTGTGTTGCTGCGCCAGATGATATTTTCCTGGACTCCTTCGCGTCCTTGATTGGTGAGAGCCGCATCGTATATCTGATTTAGGCGGTTCGATTCAATGAGAGCGTTTTTCGTCGCGCCCCAAAGTTCAATACCGTTGCCGTATCTTACAGGGTAAAGAGTCTCTCCCGTGATTTTGTCTTTGCGCCAGTACTGGAGCGCGCCTCCAATCCAGCTGATATGGCAGTTCCTGATGACGATATTTCGGGTAAGTCCTGCCGCGATTCCGTGGGCTGAGCCATAACGCACTGAAAGACCGTCGTAAACGACATCGTGTGCCCAATGCGACGATATAACGTCTTTTCGAAGACATAGCTCGATCGAGCGGAAAACTTCAGCCGGATTTTTAGCGCATTTGAGAACAAGACGTTTCGATTTTTCATCATACCAAAAATCTAACTCTTGGCGGATGCCGATTGATTTGGCGTAACGCCTGTCAGAAGCATTAGTCCATTTGTCGTCGTTCCATTTTTTAACGCCCCATTTTTCGCCGTGGTTGAAAAGTAGAAGTCCGACATCAAGTTCGACATTTTCGCTCGCCCATAATCCTTCGCCGATACTTTTCCAATCTGACGGCTTTGATCTGTCAAGAGACGATTGTATTGCGGGAGGCGGCAGGCTTTGGGTGTTGGGTGGATTATATGATGTATACGTAACGGGTTTTCCTTTTTCGCCTGAAACGGGTATGAGCTGCTCGCGCCAAATGCCGCCGCAGGCGAGGCGGACGGTGTCGCCGGGTTTTATTTCGCCCTTGCGTGTTCTTGCGAGAGTTTTCCATGCTTCTGCGGGAGAAGTGCCTGACGCAGAGTCGCTTCCACTGGATGAATCAACGTAATAGTCCGCCGCGAAGGCGTTTAGAGTAGCCAGAGAAAGAGTGATAGAGAGAATGATGTTGGAGCGCATTGTTAATAAGTTGTGGATTTTTTGTTTTAGCGAATTATAGCATTTTTGATTTCAAAGTGATATAATTGAGTTTGATGAATTATATTCATATTTAGTTAAAATTCAACCTAAGAGAAAATGAAAAAATTATTGATAATTGCCGCCGCTGCTGTTGCGTGTGCGTTTGTTTCAAATGGAGCGGAGGCTAAGGCTGCGGCGAAAGCCAAAGTTGCTAAATTCAACATTGTCGAGCGCACTGAGGCTAAAGAGTTTACGGGTAAGGACGGAAAAGTTTTCCGTTATCGTATCGCCGAGAAAGCATCGCCTGACGGCTCTAAAATTCCGCTTGTCATATTCCTTCACGGAGCGGGAGAGCGCGGCACAAACAATCAGGCTCAACTCGTTCACGGCGTCGGCGATCTTGTGCGCTGGATGGATCAGCACGAGAAGGGCTATAGGCTGATCGCAGGCCAGGTTCCCTTCGGCAAGCGGTGGGTTGAAGTCAACTGGGGGGCTAAGTCTCACACGATGCCCGAAAATCCTTCCGAGACGATGGCGCTTCTTTTGGAGATGCTTGATGCGCAGCTTTCAGACCCCGCGGTCGATCTGAAGCGCATTTATGTTACCGGAATTTCAATGGGCGGCTACGGAACGTGGGACTTGATTTCCCGCAGACCCGACGTGTTCGCCGCGGCTCTCCCGATTTGCGGCGGCGGTGATGTCGCTCAGGCCGCGAAGATTGCGAAAATTCCCCTCTGGACGTTCCACGGCAGCGCCGACGGCGCGGTTCCCGTGTGTCGCTCCCGCAATATGGTTTCCGCTCTTTGGGCTAACGGGTCCAATGCGCATTACCGCGAATATCCCGACGCCGGGCACGCGGTTTGGGTTGAGACTTATAAGGACAAAAGAGTTCTCTCCTGGTTCTTCAAACAGAAGAAAAAGTGATGTTGAACCGGCGGCTGCATCGCCAACGTCAGAGTGGCACAAAATGGTCTGACCTTGTTGTGCCACTTTCAGCGTTAAGATAGTCTTTTGCGAGGAGGTAAAGAAATGAAAATCGGAATAATCGGCAAGCTTCTTGTTGCGATGGCTATTGGTGTTGCACTCGGCTTCTTCGCTCCAAGCTGGTGTATGCGCTTACTTAATTCTTTTGGCGGGACGTTCGGCCAGTTTATCAAGTTCTTTGTGCCTTTGATCATCATCGGCCTGGTGACGCCGGCTATCGCGGAATCAGGAAAAGGCGCGGGGAAAATTTTACTGGCGACCATGACCGTCGCGTATATATCCACTCTTCTGTCCGGCGCTTACGCGTTCTGCGTTTCGGATTTCGTCTTTCCGCGGATATTGGAAAACACCTTGGGTCCGTTGTGCGAGACTAAAGAATTTCCCGCATATTTCATTTTTAAGATCCCGCCGCTTATGGGGGTGACCACGGCCTTGGCTGTAGCCTTTATTTTCGGTCTTTCGATGGTGGCGCTCGATTTGCCGAATCTGAAAAACGTTTTCAATGAGATCCGCAGCGCCGTCGTTTTGACGCTCGCTAAGGTTTTGATGCCGTTGCTGCCGCTTTATATTCTTACCATTATCGCCGAGCTGACCGCGAGCGGCAAGCTTGTCGTTGTCGGCGGAGAGTCCATCAAAATCATGGCGCTGGCGATGGCGGTCACCACGACGCTTTTGATAATTCAGTATGTCATTGCGGGTGTCATCACGAGGCGCAATCCGTTTAAAATGCTTTGGTGCATGCTGCCCGCGTATCTCACCGGCTGGGGGTGCTGCTCTTCCGCGGCGACGCTGCCTGTAACTTTGCGCCAAACGCGTAAAATAGGCGTTTCAGATAAGGTTACGGATATGGTGATCCCTCTTTGCTCCAATGTTCATCTCTCCGGCAGTATGGCCAATATGGTCGTATATACGGCCGGCTTCATAGTGCTTGGGGGAGGCGCGATTTCATTGCCGAATTATATAGAGTTTATGCTGATGCTGAGTATTATCGCCGTCGCGTCTCCCGGCGTTCCCGGCGGTGTCGTGCTTTCGTCGGCCGCGATCGCCGAAAGCGCGCTTGGATTTTCGCCGGAGCGATATGCGCTTGTGGTCGCCACCTATATGGCGCTCGACGGCATGGGTACGGCCTGTAATCTCACGGGAGACGCCGCCATCGCTTCGATCGTGGATAAGTATTTCCGCAAGGATCCCAGCGGTAACAATCATGCCGAGGGGACTTAACCTCGAGGCTGTCGGAATCAAACGGAATGAGGAAAATGAATTTAAAGAAAATCGCTTTTTCGGCCGTTGCGCTGTGCGCGGCGACTTTTTACGGGGCTGAAGTGACGCGGATATTCCGTCCGGCGCGTAATTCGCGCGGAAACACTAATCTTATTCCAGTTCAGCATGTTGATGACGCTTCCTGGATATGGTCGACGACGAACAGACCCGTTATGCATCAGTTTGACGATTGGAGCACTTATATATTGACTGAAGGCTCCGGCGAAGTCGAGTTCGTGAAATTCCGCAAAGAGTTCGAGGTGGAAGAAGGCGAGGGCGAGCTTGTTTTCGACGTGTCGGGAGACGAGAGGTTTTATCTTGTTCTGGACGGAGAGTTTGTCGCCCGAGGGCCTAACCGGAGCAGTGTCGAGAACTGGCAGTATCAGACGTATTCGGTTAAAAATCTCAAACCAGGCCGACATGTGTTCGAGGCGGTAGTCTGGAAAACGGGAGTCCATTCGCCTATGGCTCAGATTTCCCACCGCGGCGGTTTCGTTTTCAGCGCCGAGGGAGCGTACGACGCGAAACTCACCACCGGCAAGACCGTATGGCAGGTTGCCGAGATCGATAACATAAAGGCGATGAAAATTCCGAACGAGGCATGGACCGTCGGGGGACAGTTCGAGATAAAAGGGCGAGGGCCTTATGCCGTCGAGCCTACGGCGTGGCGCGATGCGGTCGTCGTGCGCAATCACGCGGGAATGAAGGGTCGCGGCATTTGCGGAGTAAGAACGGTAGGGTGGATGCTCTTTCCGACGCAGCTCCCCGATCAGACCGAAGAGCGTCTTTCGGTCGGCACCGTCAGAGCCGTGGCGCGTAATGTGGAATGGAGATCGCGCCATACGTACAGTGAAGAGGATTGCCGCGATCCGCTTGTCGGTAAAATAAATGACTTTCTTAAAAATGGCGGTAAGCTCGTAATCCCGGCGAATATGCGGTTTCAGGCAGCCGTTGATTTAGGCGTTTATAAGTGCGCATATCCGATTTTGAAGATGAAGGGCGCTAAAGGCGCGCGCGTTTCGTGGACTTGGGTAGAGTCGGCGATCGACGCCAAGACGAAACGAAAAGCCAACCGTAATGAGATAGTCGGCAAATATCTGCGCGGATATGGAGACGATTTTATTTCGGATGGAGCTGAAGGAGAGTTTTCAACGCCCTGGTTCAGATGCGGCAGATGGTGCAGGATCGATGTCGAAACTCTCGATGAGCCGTTGGAAATTTCGGAGATGTATCTTATTTCGAGCCGTTATCCTCTTGAGACGGAATCCTCCTTTTCGGCGTCTCCCGACGCGTCGTTCGGCGAAATACGCGACATTTGCGCGCGCGCCATGCAGATGTGCGCGCACGAGACGCTTTTCGACTGTCCCTATTACGAGCAGCTGATGTATGCCGGCGACACTCGCGTTCAGCTCCTTGTATTGGCGGCCATGTCCAATGACGAGAGGATGATCAAACGCGCGATAGAGTGTTATGACTTAGCTTCGCGTGATGACGGTTCTGTGCCGATGAGCTGGCCTCAGCGCGGAATTCAGGAGTCGTTTACATATACGCTCGCATATCTTCTCATGTACGGCGATTATGTGATGAACGGCAGCGATCGCCAATGGCTTAAGGCGAGGCTCCCCGGATTCAGAAAAACGATGTCAGCAGTCGAATATTACGAGAATGAAGAAGGGCTTTTGGAGGATGTTCCGGGTTGGCCGTTCATGGATTGGCCGATCGGGTGGTACGCCGGCATGGCGCCGGGCAGCTTCGTGGGAGACGGAGTGAACGCCGAAATAAATCTATTCTGGCTTCTTGCGCTTGATGCGGCTGTAAAAGTCGAGAAGGCGATGGGTAATGATGATATCGCGGCGCACTGGGCTAAAAAGGCTAAAAAACTCAGGTGTAAAATTTTCGAAAAGTTCTGGTGCACGAAGAGGGGTCTCCTTTCAGATACTCCTGAGATGAAGCATTTTTCGGAGCATGCCCAGGCGCTTGGAATTATCTCGGGCGTGATAGAGGGTAAAAATGCTGAGATAGCGTTAAACCATCTTTTGGAAGATAAGGATTTGGCGCGGTGTACGGTTTACTTTTCGTACTATCTTTTCGAGGCGTTTTTCAAAATGGACAGGGGGGATCTGTTCCTGAAGCGTCTTGATCTGTGGCGCGAGTATCTGAAGCTGGGCGTAACCACGCTTTTGGAGCGCCCCGAGAATGAAAAGATCGAGGCGCGCAGCGATTGTCACGCCTGGGGCGCTCATCCGATTTGGTTTATGCAGACGGGACTTGCGGGGATCAAGAGCGCGGGCGCCTTTTTCTCGCGCGTTCATATAAAGCCGAGCCCCGGGCCTTTAAAGGAGATCAAGGCGTCACACCCGCATCCGAAGGGTATGATAACGGTTGATTTGAAATTCGACGGCGCGAAAGCGTCGGGCTATGTCGATACTCCCGTCGATGGAGTTTTCGAATACGGTGATTTTAGCGTGCCGCTTAAAAAGGGTCGCAACACCATTCGCGGCAATTAAGAAATCTCTTTGTCGGCAGACGGTTTTGAGAGTGTGCGGCGGATTGCGAGAACATAGGTCAGAAGACCTATCATGATAACTCGCATTACGACATACACCCATTCTTTTGTCATATACTGCTCTAAGCCGAAAGTGAAAATCCAGGCGATCGACCGGTATGCACCGTCGAAGAGGTGGGCCGACATGTAGGCCAAGAGAGCGAACTGCCCAAAGAGAATCGGGATAGATAGTCCAAAGCGGAATTTAAAAATATCAGTTATGATGTAAAGGATCGTGAGTGCGAGCATGCTCCAGCCGATCGCGAGGAGAGTGAAGCTCACCGTGAATATGGGCTTTATCACGGGGATTTCAAGGCTTAAGAGAAAACCGGCACCGAGAATCGCGAGCGATGCGGCGGCGAGGATTTCGGCGCGCAGCCACTGCGTCAGTTTTTTATCGGTCAGGAGTTTAGCGCTTTCCATGCCGAGAATAGTCATCGCGGCGTACATGAAACTCGGCAGGACCCAGGCGTACTTCGCTTCTTTCATCATGGGATTCGTGTCGGGCAGGAAAAGTCCGAAAATCGCTTTGTCGACTTTCATCGCGAGGTTGCCGCTTTGCGAGTAGTCGCCGCCGAAGTGGATGAGCGCGCCGTAGATTATAAACATTGAGAGCGCTATGGAGAGCCGCGTATAGCGGGATTTCAGGAGAAAAACGCCTGCCGCCGCGACATATCCGATGGCGATGGTCTGGAGCGTATTGCTGAAATACATGAATTGATCGGGATCGTAAGTGAAAAAGCGCCCCTGGACGAGCATCCCGAAAAACCACAGTATGGCGAATCTTGCTCCGACGTGCTTCCAGTAGGCGGCGGTGGATTTTCCGTTTTCAAGCCTCTTGCCGAGCGCGAAGGGTACAGCCGCTCCGCACATGAATATGAAAAGCGGCATGATAAGGTCCCATAACTGAAAACCGGTCCAGTCTACATGATCGAGCTGATCTATAACGCATTGGGGTAGGCCGCCCATTGCCCGTGAAACGGCTTTTATCAGCGGTCCGAAGCATAAAAGAAGCATCATATCGAGCCCGCGCAGCAGGTCTAATGAGAAAAGGCGATTCTGAGGATATTTTTCGCAGATTGAAATTTTCATGTCGGGATTATATCACATTATCAGGCTCTCTTAAACTAAAAATGTCGCTGTATTGCTGTAATGAGGGAATTTTTGATATAATATGCCGTATGAATTCGAAAAGTGAAGAAAGATTTCTGATAGATGTCGCGAGACTCGACGAGGGCGGCGAACATCTTGAGGGCGAAGTGGACATTGTCGATCTCGATGAGGAGTTCGTCAAGTCATTCGCGCCTATGAGATACAGTATCTTCGCTCAGCTTTTCGGTACGGAACTTTTAATAAAAGGTCGCTTAGAGCAGGATTTTGACCTTGTCTGCTCGCGTTGCGGCAAGGATTTCGATACTACCGTAAAGGTCGAAGATTTCATTGTTTCGGTTGAAGTTTCCGCCAAGGATCAGTTCGCCGATTTGACCGATGAAGCAAGAGAGTGTATAATACTCGCTTTACCGACATTCCCGTTGTGTGATGAATCGTGTCCTGGGATCATACAAAACGCCTCAAATGTGGCGGACGATCGATGGAGCGCGCTCGACGGATTGAAGGTTGAGTGAGATACAGTAGAGAAAAGGAGAAAAAGAAATGGCTAGCCCTAAGAACCGTGTTTCGAAAATGCGCAAGCGTCAGCGTGTCGCTTCTCTCGAGAAGCCCATCCTCGCTTCTGTTTCAACGTGCCCCGAGTGCGGCGCGGCGAAGCGTTCGCACCGCGTGTGCCCGAAGTGCGGCACGTATAAAGGCCGTAAGGTAATCTCCGCTGAATAAGCGGTGTTTCTCCGTAATAGGTTTTTCCTATGACGCGGGTAGCTCTTGATGCGATGGGGGGCGATTACGCCCCCAAGCAGATCATCGTCGGCGCCGTTGAGGCCGTGTGCGGTCTTAACGACGTCAGTGTTCTTCTTGTCGGCAATTCCGAGGCTATTCAGAAAGAGGTCGCCCGTTTTGCCAAAAAACGCAAGACCATGTATCATCAGGCCGTTTCGAGCGGCAGGTTGGAGATTGTTCATGCTCCCGATCAGGTGGAGATGGATGATGTTCCCGTTGAAGCCGTCCGTAAAAAGAAGGACTGCTCGATCAATGTCGCGATGCGGCTTGTGAAGGAAGGCAAGGCCGACGCTTTCGTTTCGGCGGGAAATTCCGGAGCGGTAGCGACAAGCGCTATTTTAAACCTCGGTCGTATTCCCGGCGTTAAGCGCCCGGCGATCGCGATGGTTCTGCCTACGAAGTCGCCTAGCCGCCCGCTTCTGCTGCTTGACGCCGGCGCCAATATGGACTGCCATCCGGAGTGGCTCGCACAGTTCGCCGTGATGGGCAGCGTCTACTCCAAGACGGTTCTCAGGCGTGAAAATCCTTCCGTAGGACTTCTTTCGATCGGCTCTGAAGAATGCAAAGGCAATGAACTCATCCATGAGACGAATCCTTTGCTTCAGAAGATAAAAGATATCAATTTCGTCGGCAATGTCGAAGGCCACGATATATGCGGCGGTAATCTCGATGTCGCCGTGGCGGACGGTTTTGTCGGCAACGTCGTTTTAAAAACTGTTGAATCGGTCGCCAAGGCCATCGGCGGTTGGCTTAAAACGGAATTGAAGAAGAGCTTTTTCCGCAAGATATGCGCGCTTATGCTCAAACCCGCTTTCAACTCGCTTAAAAAGCAGATGGATCCGGAGGTTTACGGCGGCGCACCGCTGTTGGGCGTACCGAGAGCGGTTATCATCACCCACGGAAATTCCACCCATAAGGGTATTTATTATGCAATCAAGACCGGCGTGTCCGCGGCGAGAAACGACGTTACCGGGCTTATCGAAAAAGCCATCGCCGCCCATGCCGAGGATCGGTTGCAGTAATGAGCGATTATAATTTTTCCCAGATAGAGAAGAAGTGGCAGCGTTATTGGCTCGAGAATAAGACGTTCAAGACGGATAACGACGCCAAGGGTGAGAAGTTTTATTGTCTGGACATGTTCCCGTATCCGTCGGGCGCCGGTCTCCATGTGGGCCACCCCGAAGGGTATACGGCGACCGATATCCTCTGCCGCTACAAGAGGATGAAGGGCTTCAACGTTCTTCATCCTATGGGTTGGGACGCGTTCGGTCTTCCCGCCGAGCAGTACGCCGTCGAGACGGGTACCCACCCCGCGGTCACGACCAAGAAGAACGTCGACCGCTTCCGCGAGCAGATCCGCGCTCTCGGCTTCAGCTATGACTGGGATCGCGAAATCAACACGACGGATCCGAAGTACTACAAGTGGACCCAGTGGATTTTCGAGAAGCTTTACGAGAAGGGGCTCGCGTACGTTGCCGAAGTTCCTGTAAACTGGTGCCCGGCTCTCGGTACGGTGCTTGCGAACGAAGAGGTCATCGACGGCCGCTCCGAGCGCGGCAACCACCCCGTAATACGCAAGCCCATGCGCCAGTGGATGCTTAAGATTACCGAATACGCAGAGCGCCTGCTGAACGATCTCGATGAGCTTGACTGGTCCGAGGGTATCAAGGAGATGCAGCGCAACTGGATCGGTAAATCCACCGGCGCGCTCGTTGATTTCAAGGCCGCGGGTGATACGATTACAGTTTATACCACGCGCTGTGATACGCTTTTCGGCGCTACGTACATGGTGCTTTCGCCAGAGCATAAGCTTATCGAAAAGTGGCTCGAGGACGGTACGATAAAGAACGCCGACGCGGTGCGCGAATATCAGAAAAAAGCCGCCTCGAAGAGCGACCTTGAGCGTACTGAGCTTAATAAAGAGAAGACGGGTGTCCGTCTCGATGGAGTAACAGGCAAGAATCCCGTCAATGGCGATGAGTTGCCGATTTTCATTTCCGACTATGTTCTCGCGACTTACGGTACGGGCGCGATTATGGCCGTTCCCGCGCACGATGAGCGCGACTTTGAGTTTGCGAAGGTGTTTGATCTTCCGATTTATCAGGTTGTTGCGAAGGATGATTCTAGCGTATCTAGCGTTTCTAGTTCATCTAGAGTTCCCTACACCGCTGATGTAGCCTTTACTGATATCGCTTCGGGCGTTATGGTCAACTCCGGCTTTATTACCGGTCTTTCCGTAAAGGATGCCCAGGCGAAGATGATCGCATGGCTTGAGGAAAATGGGGTCGGTAAGGCGAAGACGCAGTATAAGCTTCGCGACTGGCTCTTCTCGCGCCAGCGTTACTGGGGCGAGCCGTTCCCCGTCATTCACTGGGAAGACGGTACTCAGAGCCTTGTTTCTGAAGAGGATCTGCCTCTTACGCTTCCCGAGCTCGCCGATTACAAGCCTACGGGCACGGGCGAGCCGCCGCTCGCGAAGGCGACCGAATGGCTCAACGTCGTCGATCCCGTTACGGGCAAGAAGGGCGTCCGCGAGACGAATACGATGCCCCAGTGGGCCGGCAGCTGCTGGTACTATCTTAGGTATATCGATCCCGAGAACGATAGCGCGTTCGCCGACTCAGAACTTTTGAAGAAGTGGCTCCCCGTCGATCTTTACGTCGGCGGCGCCGAGCACGCCGTCCTCCACCTTCTTTACGCCCGTTTCTGGCACAAGGTTCTTTTTGATCTCGGGCTCGTTCCGACGAAGGAGCCGTTCCAGCGTCTCGTCAACCAGGGTATGATCCTCGGGCTCGCCTATAAGACGAAGCGCGGCGTTCTGATTCCGATGGATCAGATTGAATGGCGCGAGGGTAAGCCGTGGGGCGCCGAAGAGGGCTGCGAGATGGAGGAGCTTACTGAGTTCCCCGCGAAGATGTCGAAGTCTTTGAGAAATGTCGTAAATCCCGACGACGTAATCCGCGATTTCGGTGCCGACTCTTTAAGGCTCTATGAAATGTTCATGGGCCCCCTGCAGGCCGTTAAGCCCTGGTCCACAAAGGGTGTAGAGGGCGTTCACCGCTTCCTCAAGCGCGCCAACCGTCTCGTTACCGAGTCGAAAATCGAGGATCGCGCGTTGACGAAGGCCGAGGCGAAGAGCTTGAACGCGATGATCAAGAAGGTTGGCGACGATCTCGAGGCGATGGCGTTCAATACCGGAATTTCGGCGATGATGGTCTTTATGAACGAGGCCGAAGATTTCGCGAAGGCGGGCGCTCTCTCCAAGGAATATCTGAAGAAGTTCGTGCTCTGCCTCGCGCCGTTCGCGCCGCACCTCGGCGAGGAACTCTGGGAATATCTCGGCGGCGAGAAGACTCTCGCATACGAGCCGTGGCCAGTTTACGATCCCGCCGCGCTCGTCGAGGACGAGATCGAAATCCCCGTTCAGGTTATGGGCAAGCTCCGCGGTCGCGTCAAGATTCCTGTCGCGGCGACGCCCGCCGAGATGGAGGAGGCCGCCAAGGCCGACGCCGAAGTCGCGAAATTCCTCGAGGGCAAGACGATCGTCAAGGTTATCGCCGTTCCCAAGCGTATGGTGAATTTCGTCGTCCGCTGAAGATAATCTGGCCTGAAGGGTGCCGTAAGCTTATGAAAATCAAGTTTCTAAAAGTCAAGGGGACGTGGCGCGAGGTAGCCGATGCCGCGCGCACCACGATCCGTCAGGATGAGGGTACTAAGGAGCCTTCGTCCAAATGGAAGAAGCGGATTTTATTGGCTGAACATTCGCCGGTCAGAAAGTTGAACTTCAACTGGAAGTGGATCGATCTGCCGTATTGGGTTTCCG
This sequence comes from Kiritimatiellia bacterium, assembly GCA_017520845.1. Lineage (GTDB taxonomy): Bacteria > Verrucomicrobiota > Kiritimatiellia > RFP12 > UBA1067 > UBA1067. The sequence continues at coordinate 16,078 of JAFXEU010000046.1, forward strand.
TTCATTTCGTGCGACATAAATTCGGCATCGAACATTTTGTCTCGACCCAGCGGACCGACCGCACCGGTGTCGAGCGCGAGGCGAACCGTCAGGACGCTCCCGTTATGCACGAGTGTTTCGCGAACGCCCAGGCCGTGATGTTCATCTCTCGCCGCCGTCTTTGCGCCCAGGCGAGCGCCGAGACCCGTGCCGCCTGGCGGGCGGTCGTCGACGCGATAGCCGAGAAGGAGCCCGAGGTCGCCGCATGCTGCGTTCCCGAGTGCGTTTACCGAGGATTCTGCCCCGAGTTCAAGACATGCGGATTTTTCGGAAGTCCCGCATACGAGAAGGCGCTTGCGAAATATCGCGAAGTCAAGTAGTTGCGCAACAGCCGCTAATTTAGTATACTATTATTTTATTGGAGAAAAATCGAATGAATAGCGAACTTTTGAAAAAAGCCCACGAGAAGATCAAGTCTACGCCCGTTTTGGTGAACCTCATTTCAAAGCGCGAGCGTGAACTTATTAACGGCGCGAAGCCTCTGGTAAAGCCTGCCTCGCTCGATGAAGACAAGTGCGATATCGCTCTTCGCGAAGTTGCCGAGGGTAAGCTTATCGCCGAAATCGATTTTGACGCTTATGCCAAGGCCGAGGAAGCGAAGGCCAAGTGGAACCAGAAGCAGGTTAACGTTAACTCGCTCTTTGCCGACTGAAAAAGGTGGCTGACGGTAAGTTTAATCCCGTTTTCTGCGAGAACCGCAAGGCTCGTCATGATTATACCGTACTCGATACCGTCGAGTGCGGTATTGTCTTGACGGGAACCGAGGTTAAATCGGTGCGTCACGGCGAGGTTTCGCTCGCAGGGTCTTACGGGGCTGTTCTTAAGGACGAGCTCTGGCTTGTCGGGGCCGATATCGCGGCCTACAAGTTCGGCAACAGATTCAATCATGAGCCGAAGAGCATGCGCAAGCTTCTGGTCCACGCCAAGGAGGTGCGCGAATTGCGCCTTAAGACGGAGGCGAAAGGGCTTACGCTCATTCCTCTGAAGGTTTACCTGAAACACGGACGGATTAAAGTCGCATTGGGCGTATGCAGAGGTAAGGCGCTCCATGACAAGCGCGATACCCTTAAGAAAAAGGCGTTGAAGCGCGACCTTGAAAGAGGAATGTGATTTTTGATATAATAATAAGATAAGTTTCCAAAGTAAGGAGAATATACAGTTATGTCTATGATGAAGGGCTTTTCGAACGTGTTCCGCATTCCGGAGCTCCGTAAGAAAATTTTTATCACTCTCGGTCTCGTGGCCGTTTGCCGTTTTGTGTCACACGTTCCGACTCCGGGCGTCGATTGGAATGCGCTGCAGGCGATGTTCAAGGGCGCGAGCGGCACAGGCAGGGGCGTTCTTGACTGGTTCAACACCTTTACGGGCGGCGCTCTCGGGCAGTGCACGATCGGTACGCTCTCCATCTGGCCTTACATTTCGGCGTCGATCGTGATCCAGCTCCTCTCTTCGATGATTCCGTCTCTCCAGAAGTTGAAGAAGGAAGGCGAGAACGGCCGTCAGCAGCTCGCTCAGATCACCCGTTATCTTACCATCGTACTGTGTATCGTTCAGTCCTACGGTATGGTGAAGTTCATGACGAGCCTCCCCGGCGGCGTTGTCGTCGAACCTGGTGTCGGGTTCACGCTTATGACCATTATATGCATGACGTCGGCTTCTCTCTTTATTATGTGGGTCGCCGATCAGATTACCTCGTTCGGTGTCGGTAACGGCGCGTCTTTGATCATCATGATCAATATCACTTCCCGTCTGCCCGACGCCATCTGGGAGGCTTATCAGCGTTACTTCGTTTTGCGCAACGCCAGCATGACCGAGCTTATTCTTCTCGTACTGTTCTTTGTCGTTGTCGTTATGGGTACCGTAATGCTTACCCAGGGCGTCAGAAAGGTCGCGATTCATTCCACGCGCCGCAGCGTCGGCGGCGGAAACACCTACGGCATGAAGCAGACGTATATGCCCCTTAAGGTCAACTACACCGGCGTTATGCCGATCATCTTCGCCCAGCCGCTTTTGCAGATCGTTTCCCTCGGCCTTAAGTATGTGGCTTCAGAAGGCCCCGTCCGCAGATTCGCCGACGCGCTTTCGGAGTCTACCTCGTCCACCCATATTCTCATCTATTCCGTATTGATCGTCTTCTTCACGTTTTTCTGGGTAGCGACCCAGTTCAACGCGATCGATATTTCCGAGAATCTCAAGAAGGACGGCAGCTACCTTCCCGGCGTCCGCCCGGGTCGCGCCACGGCGGAGTATCTCGACGACATGATGACGAAGATTACGGTTATCGGCGCTTTCGGCCTTCTCGTCATCGCGATCGTTCCGATGCTTCTTATGGGCCGTTTGGGCATTCCTTACGCTCTCGTTTCGTTCTTCGGCGGCACCTCGCTTCTCATTATCGTCGGTGTTGCGCTTGATACGCTCCGCATTCTCGAGAGCCATCTTCTCGTGCGCAAGTACGACGGCTTCCTGAGTCACGGCAGGCTTCGCGGCCGTTCCGGAATGTGATTTTCGCGTAGCTTACGATAGACAGACATACGGATTATTTGATATAATCCGTATGTTGTTTTTTTAGGGATATAATAAATTTTATCAGACAATAAGATAACAAAAAAGGATAAATAACAATGAGCACTAACCGTAGAGATTTCATCAAGGGTACAGCATGGATGGGTGCCGCAGCGGCCCTCGCCGGCGCCGGTTGCAAGAGCAATAAGATTTGCGCTCCCGGTTCGATGACCGTTTTCGCCGACAAGCCCATCAAGAAGCTTCGCGTCGGCTTTGTCGGTCTTGGTATGCGCGGCCCCGGCGCCGTTCACCGCATCGCCAACATTCCCGGCGTCGAGATTGTCGCCCTTTGCGATCTTTACAAGAATCGTGTCGCTGCCCAGCAGAAGTTCCTCAAGGATAACGGCAAGAAGCCCGCCCGCGAGTATTACGTTTACGAGACGACCAAGGGGCCTTCGAAGGACGAGACGGCTGCTTACCGCGCGCTTTGCGAGAGCGATCTCGATCTCGTTTACATCGCGACGCCCTGGGCGCTTCATGCCCCCGTCGCTCTCTACGCGATGGAGCACGGCAAGCATGCCGCCATCGAAGTTCCCGCCGCGATGACGCTTGACGAGTGCTGGGCTCTCGTCGAGACTTCCGAGCGTACGGGCCGTCATTGCATGCAGCTCGAGAACTGCTGTTACGGCGATGTCGAGATGTTCTCGCTCAATATCGCCCGCAAGGGTCTTCTCGGTGAGATTATGCATGGCGAGGGCGCTTACATCCACGATCTCCGCGCGCTCAATTACCTCGATCCCGCGAAGGGCGGATATCAGGGCTACTGGCGCCTTAAGTGGAACAACGAGCACTTCGGCAACCCCTATCCGACGCACGGTCTCGTTCCCCTGATGCAGGCGATGAACATCAACCGCGGTGACCGTTTCGATTATCTTTCCTGCATTTCCACCAACCAGGTCGGCATGAGCCTTTACGCCAAGACGAAATACCCCGACTGCAAGTGGCGCAACGACCTTAACCCGAAGTGCGGCGATATGTCCACGACCGTCATGCACACCGTCAACGGCAAGACCGTTATGGTTCAGCACGACGTCACGAGCCCCAGGCCTTACAGCCGTATCAATCTTCTTTCCGGCACGAAGGGCTGCCTCAACGACTATCCCTTCAGGATCGCTCTCGAGGAGAAGCCCGGCGAGGGAGCCCACGGCTGGTTCGACGAGAAGAAGACGGCCGAGATCCGCGAGAAGTACCGTCACCCCCTCTGGAAGGTCGCGGGCGAGCTCGCCAAGAAGATGGGCGGCCACGGCGGCATGGACTTCCTCATGGACTTGAGACTCTGCTACTGTCTCCAGAACGGTCTTCCGCTCGATATGGACGTTTACGATCTCGCGACGTCCTGCTCGGTCTGCGAACTTTCCGAGAAGTCCGCTCTCAACCGCGGCAATTCGGTCGACGTTCCCGACTTTACGCGCGGCGCGTGGAAGACGAACAAGCCTCTCGATATCGTCACTGTCGATCTCAAGAAGCTCGGGCTTAAGGATGTCAAGGCTGACGATACTCAGCTGAATGTCTGATAGCGTAAAGCGAATCCTATCGCACGATTGCGGCGCGTTCTGGCAATTCGTGAAATACGGCGTCATCGGCGTATTGTCAACGATTGTTCAGACCGCCGCGTTCTATTTTCTCGCTTCGACGGCGCTGATGTGTCTTAATTCCGACGACTTCGCCGTCAGGTTCCTTTCCCTTCCTTCCGCAGAAGTCTCCGACGGCGTGAGGGCGTGGCGTTTCGGCCTGGCCACGGGAATCGGATTTGTCATTTCGAACATTTTCTGCTGGGTGATGAACAGGGCGTTTGTGTTTAAGCCGGGCAGGCACGTGTGGTATGTCGAACTTGCGATGTTTATGGCCGTGTCCGGTTTCGCGATGCTTTTGGCCACGGTGTTGAGCGGCGTTTTGATTTCAAGGTTTGCGTTGATGACGACGCTTGCCGTTCTGATAGAGGTCTTCGTGTCGTTCGTTTTCAATTTTCTTATCCGTAAATTCATTATTTTCAAAGGTTGATAAAGAGAGGTCGAGTATATGAATATCATTGACGGCAAGCTTCTTGCGGCGAATCTCCGCGCGGAAATCGCGTCGGGAGTCGCGAAACTTAAAGAGGAAAAAGGCATTGTTCCCGGCCTCGCGGTCATTCTCGTCGGCAACAATCCCGCGAGCGTCAGCTATGTGACCGCTAAGGAAAAGGCGTGCGTCGAATCGGGAATGTATTCGCGCGAGATCCGTCTTCCCGAAACGACGACCCAGGATGAGCTTGTGAAACTCGTTAAGGAGCTCAACGCCGATCCCGCGATACACGGTATTCTCGTTCAGCTTCCCGTTCCGAAGCACATCAGCGACAAGGCCGTAATCGACGCGATCGCGCCCGAAAAGGACGTCGACGGTTTTACGCCGATCAACGTCGGTAAGATGCTTATCGGCGAAGAGTGCTTTCTGCCCTGCACTCCGCACGGCATCATTAAACTTATCGAATTTTCCGGTATGGACATAAAGGGTAAGCACGCCGTCGTTATCGGACGGTCCAACATCGTCGGCAAGCCCGTCGCCGTTCTTCTCGCCCGCAGGGAGACTAACGCCACGGTCACGCTCTGCCATACGGGTACACCCGATATCGCGAAGTTCACGCGCGAGGCCGATATCGTCGTCGTCGCCGCCGGCCGCCCCGATACGCTGAAGGGCGATATGCTCAAACCCGGCGCGGTCGTCATCGACGTCGGCGTAAATCGCATTCCCGACGACACGAAGCCGAAGGGTTTCCGTCTTGTCGGAGACGCGGATTTCGAAAGCTGCTCCGCCGTCGCGGGCGCGATTACTCCCGTTCCGGGCGGCGTCGGCCCGATGACGATCACGATGCTTCTCTGGAACACGCTTGAATCGGCGAAGAGGGTTAAATGAAAGCGGCCGTTCTCGCCTTGACGATTCCGCTTCAGCCGCTCGTAAGCGAGAACGTACTTGAGCCGAGCGTCCGCAATGAGGTTGATCATGCGCTTTCGCGTGCGCCTCAAGCGGAGCGCGTCGAAGTAATTGTCGCTTCAAATTCGGTGGTTTCTGTTGTTTCGTCTACGAACGTAATCGGTAAAATACTTTATCATTCTTCAGGGGATGTCTTCGGGACGAACGGACTTTCGGCGACCGATATCGCGATAAAACTCGTTTCGTCCCAGAAGAGCGACGGCAGATGGACGCTCGGCACAAACGATGTTACTTCTCTCGCTGTTGATATTCTTAAATCGTTGTAAATCGCAATAATACATTAAAATTTGATATAATTTTCAACATGAAAAAATATGGAATAATGAATCGGGCGGCGGTCATTGTTGCTTGCGTTGTGACTGTTTGCTGCAATTTAAGAGGAGACGAATTTCTGCAAGGAACCGGCACCGCTTCGCTTAAAGAGCGTGTCGCGGCGGATTTTGAAGGAAAGAACGCAGAGGTATATCACTATGCCGTTCCTCCGATGAGCGATATTCAGCGCTTGAGCGACGTTTATCCAACCGATGGTGTCGCGGGAGGCACCGTTAATATCGTTACGGCCAAGGATGAGTTCGAGCCAGGCTCTTTTCTCGTGTGGGCGAATGAAGATTTAGGCAAGGTCGCTTTTACCTTGAGCGAGTTCAAGAATGAGAAGGGTGATGTGTTCCCCGCCGGGGATCTCGACTTGAAGTTCGTCAAAGTCTGGTATCAGAATAAAAACGCCTGGTTCAGCTATTTCGGCGATACTGACTTTAAACTTTGCCCTGAACTTTTAGTCAACGACGAGGATATCGTCCGCGTCGATACGGCGAAGAAGGCTAACTACGCCCGTCTCGTCGATAAGGACGGTAAGGTAAGCGAGCATTGGCTTAATCCGCCGCGTCGCTTTAACAGGCGTCAGCTCACTCAGTCTTGGCGTTCGACCGAACGCTTCCATTGTATGCGCGAGGACTTTTTTGACGCGCCTACATTAAAGCCCGTCACATTGCCCAAAAATGAATTCCGTAATTTCTTCTTGACCGTTCACGCCCGAAAGAATACCAAGAGCGGTTTATATAAGGGAGCTGTTAAGATGACCGCCAAGAACGGTAAAGCTATCGGTGAGATCCCCGTAGCTGTTCGCGTTTTAGATTTTACGCTTCCGCAGCCTAAGTGCTATATGACCCCTGAGAAGGATTTTCTCGTATCGGCCTACAGTTACATGTCTTTCGACGGCATCTGCGAACTTAACGGTTATAATCTGCCGCTCGCTCATAAGCAGATGGATGCGTTCTTTAAGAATCTTGCCGAGCATAATCAGACTATGCACATGGTTCGCGGCAACATGAACAATGAGGCTTTTGAGACGATTGAGAAGATGCGCAAAAACGGTATGCGCATTGATGTTCTTCAGGGCGTGACGACGAGCGCGCGCGGCGAGAGTAAGGCGGGGCATGCCAAGCGCGTCGCCGCGGAATTAGATCGCAGATACGGACATCATAATGTTTATATCGGTTATGGTGACGAGCCGCCCACCAGATGGTTCGTTAAAAACCGCGATCATTTTAAGGCTTATCAGGGTGCGGGGCTTAAGTTCTTTATCGCGGGCGGTAATCAGGTCTTCTATAAGGCCGGCTATTTCTACGATTGGCACAATACCGCGAGTCTCGCGACCGATGGTACGGTACCTGGGCATTGGAGCAAGATGCAGAACGACAATCGCTCGGCGTGGTACGCCGTCCCTCACGTCGGAACCGAGAATCCGTCGCTTAATCGCCGCGTCAACGGTATGGGCGCTTACTTAAGCGGTTATACGGCGCTATGTAACTATGCTCACCATTTCGGTCCTTGGAATGACGACAGTACGACCTATAAGCCTATGGTTCTTGCGTATGGTGTCAGCAACGGCGTTATCGATACGCTCGCGTGGGAGGGGTTCCGCGAAGGTGTCGACGATATCAGATACGCGACGCTGATGACTGATCTTGCCCGCAAGGCTCAGAAGTCGAGCGATTTGAATACCCGCTATCTCGGCGGAAAGGCGATGCATTATCTCGCTACTCTCGATCATACGAGCGCCGATCAGGATGCGGTACGCGCTGAAATGATCCGCTATACGACTGAATTGATGAAGGTTGTAACGCCTACCGAGATTAAGAGCGAGTTTACAGTTGATAAATTGGCTTCCGAGAAGGCGGCTAAGGATCTCAACGAGGAGTTTGAGGCCGAGAAGAAGGCTCTTGAGGCGAAACACGCCAAGGATAAAGTTAAAACCGCTTATCATTTAGCGGTCGCTAAACTTTACGCGAAGTATTTTCGTGAGAATGAGGGCGGTAAGTATCTTGAGAGCGTCGGCCTTTATGGCGCGGCGTTCGCTTATTACCATTTTCTTCCCGAAGATATAATGCGCTTATCTAAAAAGGCTTTCGCCGAAGGTCGCGGCAAGGGTCCTGGTAACGGGCGCGATGTCGCGTTCTGGAATCTCGTGGCGGAAGACGCTTCGCTAACTTCGGAATTTAAGAATGTATTTTTTGAGCACATTAAGCCTACAGATACGAATAAGTTGAAGCGCGCGATTTCGGGTGTGATGTCCAAGGAGCTCGGCTCACAGCGCCGCTTGTTCGTAAATGAGCGCATTCCCGCTTTTGTCGCCATCGCCGATCAGATGTGGGAGCTTATTAAAAAGTACGATATCGTTCCCAATAACGCTTTCGCACGCAACAGCTTCGACGCATATATGATGGTGGGCCGTTATGACGACGCGTACGCTGCGGCTATGGCCGGATTGAAAGACGCCAAGGCTAAGGATATCGATAAATATCGTCTTGGTCTTAGCGCGGCGATCGCTAAGATTAGTTCTTCGCCTAAGAAAGTCGTAGAAGCTATTCGCGAATTTGATAAGACCTGCGAGCTTAAGATTTCCAATAAGGATCGCGTCGCCCAGCTTTCAGCGGTCGGTTCGGTGATAAATGCTCTCGGTAACCGCGAAGATGTTATCCGTCAGCTTGAGGAATATCGCAAGTCACTTTATGTTCCGACGCCTAAAAAGCGCTATCAGGTTAAGTTCTCCGATAAAACGATTACCGGCATCTGCGACATCGAGAAGTTTATCGCGCCTATGACCGTTTATGACCGCCGTTATGGCGGGAGCATGGAGTTTTTAACGACCGACGTAACCTCGGGCGATCGCGGCAAGGTCGGCTCGACCAAGGAAATTATACCGGACGCTAAGATGAAAGTCGTTGCCGATGAGCGCGGCATTCATTTTCTTATTGTCAGCGACGATCCTAAGGCGCGTGATGTAGGTTTAGGTTTAGTTGGCGGCGGATCGTTCGAAGCGTATATCGCTCCCGGCGAGAACGCGCCATATCTTTGCATGATGATGAATCCTCTTGCCAAGAAGATGACGGTATTCAATACGATGTTCTCGACGTTCGGCTATCGATTCCTCAATGCCCGCAATGATACTGCCAAATATAAGGTTGATTGCGAATATCGCGATGGCTCAATCGCTTTTTATTTCTTCCTTTCGTGGGATAATTGGGCTGAGCGCATTCCCTCAGACGGTTCAGTGTGGGATTTTGAGAATATGTATTGGAATCGCGCGGGTAACCAGTGCTGGAACGGTACCGAATCGATTCACGGCCGCTCGACCTGGGGCGAGCTTGAATTCAAGTTGACCGCGGCTCAGCGCGCTAAAATCTTAAAGCCGCTCGTATGCAGGGCGTTCGCCGAATATAAGTCCGAGAAGATTTGTCATGGAGCTAAGAACGGTATAATCGAGTGGGCTAAGGATCCGGAGTTCTGCGAAGTCGAGTTTTACGAGAGCGAAGTTAAGCCCCTCGTCGCTGAACTTGATAAGTTGGGTGAAGAGGTTAAAGGCGATATGGATGACGCGACCGTTCTTCGTCTTGCCGAGACGGCGCTCCCGCGCTGGCTTAACGTTTCGTTCGAAATCCAGCGCCGCCGCGCGCGCTGGCTGCAGAAAAAAGAAATCGGTTTATAACGGCAAAAAGAGTTTTTTTATGGCTGATTCACTACATACGGCATTGCCGCTCAAATACCGCCCGATGACGTTCGATGATGTCGTCGGACAGGAACACGTCGTTAAAACGCTGCGCCACGCGATTGAAGCGAAGCGCATCGCCAACGCGTATCTCTTCATCGGTCCGCGCGGAATCGGAAAGACGACTCTTTCGCGAATTTTCGCCAAGGCGCTTAATTGCTCTTCTCCGAACGGCGTAGAGCCTTGCGGGAAGTGCACCAACTGTCTCGAAATCGCCGCAGGACGCTCGCTCGACGTTACTGAGCTCGACGCGGCGTCCCACAACAAGGTTGAGGACGTTAAGCCGATTATCGAGGCTGTCGAGTTTAAGCCGACCTCGTCGCCGTACAAAATATTCATCATCGACGAATGTCACATGCTTTCGAACGCGGCGTGGAACGCGCTTCTGAAAACTCTAGAGGAGCCTCCGTCTCATGTGAGATTCGTCTTCGCGACGACCGAGGGCGATAAGGTTCTCGCGACAATCGTTTCGCGCTGCCAGAGATTTGATTTGAGGCGCATTCAGACGAACGATATCGTTTCGCGCCTTTCGTATATCTGTAAAAACGAGAATATCAGCGCCGAGACTGACGCGCTTCTGGCCATCGCGCGCGGAGCCGAGGGCGGCATGCGCGATGCGCTCTCGTCGCTCGATCAGCTCATTTCGTTTACGGGCGAGAAGGTGACCGAAGATGACGCGCTCGGAGTTTTCGGCCTCGTTTCGCGCTCTCAGCTCGAGAATCTTGCGGGGGCTATCCTTAAAGGCGACGTCGCATCCATTCTCACGTCGATCGAGACGTTCGATTCTGCGGGGAAGAACATGCGCCGGTTGGCGGGCGAACTCCTGAAACACTTCAGAAATCTGGTGGTTCTTCAGGCTTTGGGGCCTGAGTCCAAGTCGCTTGAGGCCACTCCTGAACAGATTGAGACTTTAGTTGAACAGGCTAAAGGCATTGACGCCGGTCGGGTTTTCAGAATTTGCGATCAGCTCTCAGAAATGGAGGATAAGCTTCGTCATGTCTTAAGCGTCAGAACGTTGATTGAAATGACGCTCATCCGCGCGAGCCGCATCGCGACGACCGCGACGATCGAAGAGCTTATGAAGGCGGTAAGATCGCTCAAGTCTTCGGGAGTAGCTGATTTGCCCGAGATCCGCGTCCAAAGCGAGCGCCTCGCCGCGCCTGCGGGAACGTCTTCCGCGCCCGCAACTGTGCGCGAGCCTGCGTCGGAGCCGGTCGCGCCGCCGCCCGTACAGGAGACTGCCGCTCAAAGCGCTGCATACTCCAAGCCTGTTTCCCATGAGAGGCGCGAAGAGATTTTAAACGACGATAAACTCAATTCCATACTCGCGTCGGCCCCTGGCGCGTTGATAAGCGAGATAAGAGGGAGGTAAATATGTTTACCGCTGACTGGATATGGCTTTACATCGGCGCCGCGCTTATGATGCTTGAGCTCATTTCGCCCGGTTTTGTAGTTTTCTTTTTCGGGCTCGCCGCGGCGACTACGGGTGTCTTGACCATGTTCGCGGAAGACGCTTTCACGACGATCTGGCAGGTTTTGACCTTTGCCGGATTGTCGATAGTTTATCTCGTGTTTTTGCGCCGTGTCGTGAAGAAGCTTTTTTCAGGCACGGTCGAAACATCCGCATCTAATTTTGAAGATGATTTTCCCGGCAAGATCGCGGTAGTGACCGAGGATATAAATACGCCTCTTTCAGGGCGGGTTATGCTTGGGGATGCCGAGTGGACTGCAGTCGCCGATGTTCCGATCGAAAAGGGCGTTAACGTCCGCGTTGTCGTTCGCGACAATCTGACGCTTAAAGTCGAGCGGGTTTAGAGAACAGCGTTTAGATGTCGTGTGTTAGCGGCATAGGGCGATTGCCCTGTGCCGCTGATTGTCAGTTACGGCTCCAGCATAAGTTTGCGGAACTTGGCTATGTCCTCGTCGGTAAAGCCGACTTTTCTGACGTAGTTTTCGGCACGTTCCAATGTTGTCGTGCCCTTGCCGTGCCTTATGAAGCTTTTGGGGATATTGTCGTAGAAGCCCTTGTGGTTGAAATGAGGACCCCGGTTCCAAAAGCCGGTAGCCTCCCAGTCAAGACTGAGATCGTCGTCGTTTACTCCAAGAAGCGCAAGAAGGACATAAGTGAGGGTCCCCGTGCGATCTTGTCCGGCATAGCAGTGGACGATAAAAGGGTAATTCTCTTCTTCGAGCATCAATTTGAAAATCTGCTTGAATTTTTTTTGAATTCCTTTGTTGTGAATGCCGCCGTAAGCCGCGAATGAAGCGTGCACCCAGTTGACGCCTGATCCGAGCGGCGAATTCGTCATGCATAAGGTTTCCGAGTTGTTTCTCAAATCGATATCCGTTTTAAAGCCGAGATATTTAAGCATTTCATCGCGAGTCGATTGGCTTGAACGGGTTTTGCCGCGTTTGGTATCTTTTACGATTCTCTTGTTTCTGTTCGTCTGAGCGGCCTCTCACTCCGCCTGGCGGCCCAGATCAAACAGCTCCTTCTTGGTATAGTAGGTCTGTTTAGGATGATCGTTCATCGCCGCCGAGCGATAAATCATTCCCTGTTTGACGCGCTTGCCGTTAAGCCCGATATAACCGCCGAGATCGCGCACGTTCGGAACTCCGGGGAATCGGATAATGCGAGGGACGACGTCTTCGGTTTTGAAAGTCGATGAAACCGTCTCGCCGCCCGCAGTTACGGTCCACTTGTAGCCGGTTGCGATTTTCAGGTTGTCGATATAAGTGAATTTATCCTTAAGCGTCGCCTCGTAAGCGAGTTTTCCCGTTTCCGCTTCACAAACTTTTACGGTGTATTCCGAGCCGTCCGGTCCGTCCCATTCAAGACGTGTGGTCTTAGGCCACCAGCTTTTGCGTTCTTTGCCGTTAACTTTCTCGGCAGGAAGAGCGAGGACGCTTTTACGATAATCCTTATTACGGAATTTTTCGCGTCTTTCCTTAAGCGGCATTGTGACAAAAGCTTTCTGCGGATCGGTTAAAGTCGGCACAACCGCTGCGTCCGCCGGAGATACGGTTTTGAGTGAAGCGGCAGATGCGCTGAAAATCGTTAATGCAGAAAGAGTGATTAAGAGCAGGTTTTTCATTTTTACGCCTTTGCTGTTATTAAATGTCCTAATGTTAGCATTAATCGGCAGACGCGTCAATAGTTGCTCAACCTGGAATATCCCCAGTTTATAGGGCTGAATTTTGTTGTATACCTGATTTCATTGTGTAGAACTGATGTTTTATCGTCTAAAAATCTGAAAAAGTGATTCCTCGTCTGTACAACAGTAATTATTGTTTAGCCGTCAATGGCTTCGCGCTCTATTGTTGCTTGCATGTTGCTATGCTATATATAAAAGCGGCCACGGATATGAGCCACAGGGAGTTTTGTAGCGGAAGGTTTAATTCTGCGCTACGCTTAGTTGCGCTTGACGCGCGACCACGAAAACTGAGGCGGTGACGAATCGCGCTCAAGGCGCGATTGAAGCGTCGATGTCCGCACTCACTTTGAGGCTTCGCCTCAGTAGCGCGTCCATCTACGCTTCACCCTATCGGGTTTCGTCACTCGCCTCAGACACAAAACCCCTACGGGGTCACGAAAGCATCTCCTGCGGAGACTTACACGAAAAGTGCAGCATAAGACAAACATTGTACAATCTGCGAAGATTGTCAATTTTTGCAATAATGGCCTGATTTTCTTGTGCACTAACTTTCTATGTCACTTTGGCAGTTGCTTTTGTGAAGTTCGTCATTTATGATGCGCACTACCTTACATCTATCATAGCCTTACGAAGTAGCTCGTAAGAGGAATGGCATAAGTAAGCCTAAGACCTTAAACGAACTTCGGCAGAATGTACTCATTATCTCCAGTGTTGCGCTTTTCGTGTAGCCTCCGAAGGAGGCGTTTTTGTGTCGGCACGAAGTGCCGCTTTAGTGTTTGAGTTAAGTGACGAAACCCGATAGGGTGAAGAGGCGTTGGGCGCACCACCGAGGCGAAGCCTCAAGGTGAGTGCGCACGACGCCTCTTCAATCGCGCGGTAATTCGCCTGCGACGAAGTCGTCAGGTTGACCGACGAGCGTAGCGAGGAGCTTTCGCGGAGCGAAAGTCGCAAGAGTCCGAGCGCGATTCGTCACTAACTCAACTTTCGTGTTTCGCGGCGGAGCCGCCTCTGGAGGTTATGGTTATTACTGTTGTACAGAATGAATAAAGGCAAATGGGGAAAGGTGGGGATATTCCAGTTGCTCAGCATATTGACGCAAAAGCCCGGTTTGTGGTACCATACGAACGGGTTAAGGTCGCATTTCGGTTAATGTGGCCGTTGAATAAACAATGAAAGGAAAAACTTATGATTTCTTTTATGTCAGCATTGAATTACGCCGGTTTGATTTTTGTAGGTTTAGTAGCGCTGATTGTAGTTATAGCCATTTTAAAGACCGCTGTCGTAGTTCCTCAGAAAACGGCCTACATCGTCGAGCGTCTCGGCAAGTATCGCTGCACTCTCGACGCCGGATTCCATATTCTGCTGCCGTTTTTCGACCGCATCGCATATCGCCATACGCTCAAGGAGCAGGCGATCGACGTGCCGCCCCAGGAATGCATCACGAAGGATAATATCGCCGTGTCGGTCGACGGCATTCTTTATATGCAGGTGATGGATCCCGCCAAGGCCTCGTACGGAATCGGCAATTATCTTTTCGCGACGACCCAGCTCGCTCAGACGACGATGCGTTCCGAAATGGGCAAGCTCGATCTCGACCGCAGTTTCGAGGAGCGCACTTCTATTAACGCGGCCGTTGTTGCGGCTGTCGACAAGGCTTCTGACCCGTGGGGGATAAAGGTTACGCGTTATGAAATCAAGAACATTACTCCTCCGAGGACGATTCGCGACGCGATGGAAAAGCAAATGCGCGCCGAACGGGAAAAGCGTGCTATGATCGCCGAGTCCGAGGGCGAGCGTCAGGCCAAGATCAACCGCGCCGAAGGCGAGAGGCAGGAGGCGATTGCGCTTTCCGAGGGTGAACGCGCCCGCCGCATCAACGAGGCGGAGGGTCAGGCCAAGGAGATTCTTCTTGTAGCCGAAGCTCAGGCGGCAGGTATCACCAAGGTCGCCGAGGCGATAAACGGCGCTGGGGGACTCGAGTCCGTCAATATGCAACTCGCCCAGCAGTATCTTGCCCAGTTCGGCAATCTCGCGAAGACCAACAATACCATGATCATTCCTTCGAACCTTGCGGATGTCGCGGGCGTTTTGAAGGTGTGCACTTCAGTCATCAAGAAGGTTGAAGGCTGACGGGCTACTTGACGCTGTCTGGCCGCGCAGATGCGAAATCTGTGCGGGCCGGGCGGACAGGCCGGGGCGGTATGTCTGTTCCGCCTGTTTGATGCGTATCCCTTTTCTCAGCCAGGAGGGGTGCTGCCGTGTATGCGGCAGAAGCGTCGAGAATGCGGCCGGCGGTTTTGTCTGCGAGGAATGCAGGCGGAGCGGTCCTTTTTATGACGCCGCCGCGAGCGCCGTCGTTTTTGAAGACGACGCCCGCGCTCTTTTGCTCAAATACAAATCCGGCGAGGGGGTTTGGCTCAAGGACGACCTTGTCGACTGGATCGCCGCCGCCGCGGGAGCGCGGTACGATCTCGCTGAGGTCGATGCGGTTGTGCCTATGCCGATCACGCTTTTTCACAGAATCGACCGCGGATATAACCAGTGCGTGTATCTGGCGCGTTCAATCGCGAAACACATCGACAGAGCTTGTCTTGAGTCTGTCGTGGCAAGATGCGGCCATCCTAAACGGCAGGCCGGCTTGAGCGAAGAGGAGCGCCGGGAAAACGTTATCGGAACATTCAAGGTCATCGACCCGAAACCGGTCCGTGGGCGGACGATTCTTCTGCTCGACGACGTCATGGCGACCGGATCGACGCTTTCGGAGTGCGCTAAAACGCTGAAGGAGGCGGGAGCCTGGCGCGTCTGGGCGGTGACGCTGGCCCGCTCCGTCCGGTGATGTGTTTTTGACAAAGTGGCACAGATAGGTCTTTTTGTGCCAAAATTTCAGTAGTAGTCCGTAGACGGTAATGATAATTATGATATAATATTTGGCTATGGAAACGAATGAATATCGCGAGCAAAGGCTCGTCAGCATGAAAGCTCTGGCCGAACTCGGCTTTGAGCCCTATGGTTGCAAGTACGATCACGACGATCTCTCCAAGATCCGCGCGGAATTCGAGGAGGGTAAAGCCGCGCGCGTCGCCGGTCGTCTTATGATGATCCGCCGCATGGGCAAGATGAATTTCTGCACCATGAATGACGGTACTGATAAATTTCAGCTTATATTCAAGCGCGATGAACTTTCAGAGACGATGTTCGCCGCGTTCAAGCAGCTTAATCTCGGCGACATCATCGGCGCCGAAGGTACTCTCTTTACGACCCAAAAGGGCGAGAAGTCCCTCGTCGTCAAGGAGTGGACGATGCTCGCCAAGGCGCTCGAGCAGCCGCCGGAGAAGTTCCACGGCCTCGCCGACCAGGAGGAGTGCTACCGCCGCCGTTATGTCGACCTGATGACGAACGACGAGTCTCGCAACCGCTTCTTCACTCGCTCGCGTCTCATCCAGGAAATCCGCAAGTACCTCTGGGACCGCGGCTTTGTTGAGGTCGAGACCCCCATTCTTCAGGATCAGGCCGGCGGCGCGGCGGCTAAGCCGTTCGTTTCGCATTTCAACGCGCTCGATAAGGACTGCGTCATGCGCATCGCGCCGGAGCTTTACCTTAAGCGGCTCCTCGTCGGCGGCATGAACAAGGTTTTCGAGCTCGGTAAGGATTTCCGCAACGAGGGTATCGACCGCACTCACAACCCCGAGTTCACGGTTTGCGAGATTTACGAGGCTTACGGCGACCGTACCTCGATGGAAGCGATCATGGAAGGGCTTCTGCCGCATCTCTGCGATACGGTCATCGGCAAGCGCGAAATCGAATACGGCGACAATAAGACCGTCATTAATTTCAATCCCCCTTACCGCCGCGTCGCCTACAAGGATCTCGTCAAGGAGCTCATGGGCGAAGACTGGTTCGATCTTCCGTTTGAAACTCAGCTCGAGAAGGCTAAGGCGAAGGGCCGTGAGACCGAGACGAATCTTGAGCTCGACGGGGTGGATTGTGAGCTTATGCTTACGCATGAGGTTTACGACAAGCTCATCGAGCGCAACATCATGCAGCCTACGTTCGTTACCCGCATTCCGCGTCAGTTCGTCCCGCTCGCCAAGGCGTGCAAGGACGATCCCACGCTCGTCGACGTATTCGAGTTTGTCGTCGCGGGTCGCGAGCTCTGCCCCGGATACACCGAGCAGAACGATCCCATCGCCCAGCGCGAGGCTCTCGAAAACCAGGCCGGCGAAGATACCGAGAAGATCGACGAGGATTTCATTTCGGCTCTCGAGTGCGGTATGCCCCCGACGGGCGGCCTCGGCTTCGGCGTCGACCGTCTCGTCATGTTCCTGACCGGGTGCGATTCCATCCGTGACGTTGTTCTATTCCCACAGATGAAGAAGGCTTAATATGAGCGACAATTCTTTTGATTTCGGCGCGATGCTCGACGATCAGATGAAGGGCATCAAGCGTACTTATAAATTCGGCAAGGCGTTCAACGACGATAAACTCATCATCCGCCCCAAGAAGCAGGTGGTCGAGGTGATGAGCGACGACAACGCGACCGTAAAGGCCGCGTGGGAGTCGGGCGAGGCGATCGCGGGTCTTGTCGAAAAACAGATAAAGGGCGGTTACGAGATAACAGTCGCGGGCGAGAGGGCGTTCTGCCCCTTCAGCCAGATCGACCGCTATACGAAGGATCCCGCCGAATACATCGGGCGCAAGTTCGATTTTCTCGTTTCCGATTATTCCAAGGACGAGCGCGGGCTCAATATCGTTCTTTCGCGCCGCGCGCTTCTTGAGGTTCAGGCCGAGGCTCTTAAGGAGGCCATGCTCGAGCGCCTTATCGAAGGCGAGACCTTGAGCGGAACGGTCACGCGCGTACTCGACTTCGGCGCGTTCGTCGATCTGGGCGGCATCGAGGGGCTTATACCCGTAAGGGAAATCTCGTGGGAACGCGTCGACAATCCCGCGAGCGTGCTTAAGTCGGGCGATGGCGTTACGGTCAAGATCATACGCATCGACCGCGACAGCGGCAAGATTTCTCTTTCGCGCAGAGAATGCGTCGCGCGCGTATTCAAGAAGAGCGCCGAGGAAGTCGCCGCCGAAGAGACCGCCGCTGAAGTTTCCGCGTGGATGAAAGAGGCCGAGAGGAAGAACGCCAACGTCGGTTCGATCGCGGGCGCGTTTGATAAGCTCGGTCTTTAATTTCTATTTTTGCGCTACGGGGAAGACGGTAGATGTCCAAAGATAAGGATAAGAGCAAAAAGGAATCGGCGCCGCCGAGTCTTTTCGACAATCTTGATCTGTTTGCCGATGTCGCTTCGGGCGGTGCGCGGACGGAAGTTAAAAAGAGTGATGTGAGCGCCGCGCCTGCGGCACCTGCCGTAAAGCCCGCAGCAGGGCTTACGGGGTCGGGGCCGATGCGCGAGCTCTTTGACTTCAACTTCCGCCAGTATTCGGCGTATGTAATCTGTTCGCGCGCGATACCTGCCGTCGAGGACGGGCTTAAGCCTGTTCAGCGCCGCATTATGCATTCGTTATGGGAGAAGGATGACGGCCGCTATACAAAAGTCGCCAACATCGTCGGTCACGCGATGCAGTACCATCCACATGGAGATGCGTCTATCGGCGACGCGCTGTGCGTTCTTGCGAATAAACTTTGGGGCGAGGGCAAGGGTTATCTGATCGACGGACAGGGTAACTACGGTTCGCTCTTGACCGGTATGCCTCACGCCGCGACGCGATATATCGAGTGTCGTCTTACGGAACTGGCGCGCAAAGAGATTTTCAACAAAAAGACGACATCGTTCGTTCCAAATTACGACGGCAGAAAGGAGGAGCCGGTCTATCTCCCCGCGAAAATTCCTCTTCTTCTGATGCTCGGCGCCGACGGTATCGCCGTCGGTCTTTCGACTGCGATTCTGCCTCACAACTTCATTGAGCTTTTAGAGGCCGAAATCGCCTGCATTCAGAAAAAGCCTTTTCAGCTCTATCCCGATTTTCAGCTCGGCGGAACGCTCGATGTTTCGGATTATCAGGACGGTCTGGGAAAGATTAAGGTCCGTGCGAAGATCGAGAAGGAAGATAAGAATAAGCTTATCATCACCGAACTTCCGTGGGGCGAGACGACCGATTCGCTCGCCGAGTCGATCGAGGAGGCGATCAAGAAGAAAAAGGTTCCCGTCCGCAAACTCCACGATCTGACTAACGATACCGTTAAAATAGAGCTTGAGCTTCAGACGGGCGAGAGCCAGGAGAAGGCGATCGTCGCCCTTTATGCGTTCACGAATTGCGAAAAGTCGCTTTCGTCGCGTCCGATCGTTCTTGATGCGGGCCGTCCGAAACTGATGACGATCAGCGAGATCGTCCGCAAGAACGTCGAGCGCCTTATGGAGCTTACGAAGCGCGAACAGGAAATCCGCCTCGGCGAGCTTGACGACCTTTATCATGCGCGTACTCTCGACAGGATATTCATCGAGGAGCGCATTTATAAGCGCATTGAGACAGAGAAGACGATGGAGGGTGTCAAAAAGGCCATCGTTACCGGCTTCGAGCCGTTCCTCAAGGAATTGCGCCGCGGGATCGTCGACGAGGATATTGAGAGACTTCTTAAAATCCCGATCCGCCGCATTTCGCAGTTTGATATCGACAAGAACCGCGAAGAGATTGAAGGCATCGAGAAGGAAGAGGCCCAGGTCCGCGACAATATCGAGCATCTGCGCTCGTTCGTCGTAAAGTATCTGAAGGGCCTTATAAAGGAATACGCGAAGAAGTATCCGCGCTGCTCGAAGATCGAGTCGGGCGCGTTCAAGGAGGTCGACGTCCGCGCGATAACGGCGAGCGAACTGACGATAAAGTGGGATAAGGAGAATAATTTCGTCGGCTCGGGTCTTCGCAACGGAGACGAACTGTTTAAGTGCTCTTCGCTCGATGAGCTTATTTTCGTATGGAAAGACGGCCGCTTTAAGAAAACGCAGCCTGAAGATAAGATTTTCGTAGATAAGAATCTGCTCGCCGTAATCCGCTACAACCAGGAGAAGGACCGCGAGGCGCGCGAGTTCACCGTCGTCTACGAGGAGGGCGGTTACGGGTTCAGCTACATCAAACGCTTCAGGTTCGGCGGGCTTATCCGCAATAAGGATTACCGTCTCGCGCCGGAGAAGCCTAAATCGAAGATTCTTTTCTTCCAGGAAGGCTGTCCCGATACGATTTACGTGAAGTTCAAACCGGCCAAGAACCAGAAGATACATCAGCAGTATTTTCTCCCCAAAGAGCAGGTTAAGCGCGTCAATCCCGAGACGAAGAAGCTTGAGGATCAGGATGTCGTCGCCGTGCGCGCCGCAGGCACGAAGGGTAAGCAGCTTACTACCAAGCCGATTGCGCGCATTTCGTCGTCTAAAGGATCCTGGTGGGACGATAAAGAGGCCCTGTCGAAAGGAATTTTAGATTAAATGAAAATTTTTTTGTCAGATTTCACAAGGTGATTTACCTACCTAACTGTAACCGCCAAATGCGGAGAAAGAGAAGGTGCAATATGAACAAAATGATTAAAATCGCAGCAGTTTGTGTCGCAGTCGCGCTTTGCGCGGGAACGACATTCGCAAGAGGTCATCGCGGCCCCGTCCGCGGTCATAGTCGTGTCGTCCGCCATCATCATGTTTCTCGTCCCGTGCATCGCCATTGTCACGGCAGTGCCTGGGGTCGCGGCGGCAGGAATTTCTGGCCGGGCTTCGTGGGCGGTATCGTCGGCGGCGTAATCGCCGACAGGGTTGTTACAACTCCCGTCACGACGGTCGTCACCACGCCAACGGTCGTTACTACGCCTGTCGTCACTACGCCTGTCGTTACGACGCCGGTGTACACGACTCAGAATGTCTGGGTGGAAGGTCGTTACGTCGATCAGGTCCAAGCCAACGGCACTGTGGTAAGAGTCTGGCAGCCTGGCCATTACGAGCAGCGTCAGGTCCTGGTACAGTGAATGGCATCGAGGTGGTTACAACAAAAAAATCCTATCGCCAAGACGCGGTAGGATTTTTTTTATTAAGTGGTGGACCCGGCGGGACTTGAACCCACGACCCGGAGATTATGAGTCACCTGCTCTGACCGACTGAGCTACGGGTCCGACCTTGAAACAATATTGTATCAAATAATTCCGTTATACTCAATACGGGTAATCCTATTTCTAAAATCACCAGAGCAGGTGCGGTTTTTGCGGAATTTTGATATAATATCGCCTGTTATGAGAGTGGGGACTATAAAGTCTAGATTGATTCTGATGGCTGTCGCGTTTGTTGCAATGGTTATCGGATTCAACGCTATGATTCTTAATCATTTGCCGAGCATGTTCTTAGCTCCTGAAGAGGATATGGATTATGCATGGTTTGTCCCTCTATTTACAGTTGCGGTTCTTTGGATGGAGCGTCGGCGGATTTCAAAGTCTTTAGGGGAGCCGAGTATCGCTGGCGCTTTTGCGACGATTCCGTTTCTTTTTATCGGGCTCTTGGGCGTGAGAGGCATCCAGGTCCGTTTTGAACTGTTGGCTTTCGTCGGTCTTCTAGTTACAATCCCGTGGGCTTTATTTGGCGGAAAATGCGCCAAGAGAGTGTTTTTTCCGATAGCGTGTCTTCTTTTCTGCATGCCGATGGCGTCGTTTCTGGCGATTTTTACCGTTCCGTTGAGACTTTTTGTCAGCTCTGTGTCTACCGGGGTTTTATCGTTATTCGGGATGGAAATCGTGCGTCACGGCAATATGATTACATTGCCGAGCGTGATTGTCGACGGCAAGCCTTTCGGCGTTGGCATCGCCGATCCGTGCAGCGGCTTGAGGTCTATTGTCGCTTTGGTGGCCGTGTCTGTCGGCTACGGTTATTTTGCGCAGCGTACGTGGTCCCGTCGTGCGGTACTCTTGGTATGCTCGGTTCCGATCGCAGTTTTCTGCAATATTGTCAGAATCATGTCGATCTGCCTTATCGCCCGCTTCGCGTCGCCATCGTATGCTACGGGACAAGGGCATGATTTTCTAGGCTTTATCGTTTTCGCCCTCGGGATTTATCTGACGGTTCTTTTAAGCGATCTTCTCAATAAGATTCCTCTTCGCGCCCGGAGCGCGGGTGCGGAAGATAATCTGCCTGACGAGTCAGAGACTCTTTCGACCGCGACTTCTTCAACCGGAATTTTCTCAGGTTTTAAGGCGATCGCGCCCGTGGCGCTTTTGATTTCGGTGATGATCTTCCAGGTCGCTGCGCCTCCGCCTGAAGTAGCCGAGCCGCCGAGAGTCGTATTCCCCGAAATCCCCGGGTTTGAGTTCGAAGAGATTCCTCCGTCGGAAGCGGAGCTTAAGCAGCTTGTCGGAGCTGAACTCGGCAAACGCAGATATACCCATCGAGACGGCTTTTGGTTCCAGACTTCCAAGGTTGTCAGCGGCCCCAGCAAATCTTCTCTTCATCGTCCCGAGCTTTGCCTCCCTTCTCAGGGGCATGATTTGGGCGCTTCGTGCGAGGTTGCCGTCGACGGCGTGGAGTGGACTGTCATACCGCTCAGTTTCAAGACGGGCGGCGGAGCGCTGTTCGCATATACGTTCTTTAATCAGTCCGGGTACAGAACCTCATCCCACCTGAACAGGATATTTATCGACGTGTGGGATCGTACGGTCCACGGTCGTATCGACAGGTGGGCGATGTTGACCGTGCTGGTGCCAACGGACGACGAAAACGCTCTTAAGTTCGTGTTAAGAGAAATGAACAAGGCGGTGAAGTGATGGAAAAACTGCTGATAAAATCCATTCCTTATCTTACGTCTTTTCTCGGAGCGCTGATTCTGACGCTTTTTCTCGTTCCTCTGGTCCGACGCTTGAACATAAAGCTTGGCATGATCGATAAGCCTGACCCGAGGCGCGTCAACAAGGTCCCGATCCCCCGCGGCGGGGGTCTCGCCCTTATCGCGGGCGTACTGGTTTCGTACGGTATTTTCGTTCTCTTTTTCGGCAAGGATCCTTTTTACGCTAAAAACGTATCCGAGAATATTTACTGGAAATACGCTGTTCTTTCTCTTTCTATCGGGGCTCTCGGATTTATCGACGACTGTTTCGGAATGAAGCCGAAGGTTAAGCTTTTAGGCCAGATCACCGTTGCCGTTCTGACCTGGTGGTGGGGCGATTTGGGATTCCATCGACTTTGGCCTTCGATTCCTGCGGCACTCGATTGTTTCATAACCGTTTTCTGGATTGTAGGAGCCGTCAACGCGTTCAACCTTATAGACGGCCTTGACGGCCTCGCTTCGGGCCTTGCGTTCATCGCGACGTTCGGCATGGCAGGTGCGCTGTTTCTGGCTCACAGTCCCGCCTCGAGCCTTTATTACTTCGCGTTCGCGGGAGGGCTCTTGGGCTTTCTTCGTTATAACTACAACCCTGCGTCCATTTTTCTCGGCGATTGCGGCTCGATGTTCATCGGTTATACGATCGCGTTTCTGCCGCTTGCGTCACAGGCCGAAAACTCCTTCCTGGTGTCCATCGGAGTTCCCCTCCTGGCGATGGGGGTTCCCGTTTTCGATACGTTTCTTGCGATCGTCCGCCGGTCCCTGCGCCATCTTATCCGCCGCCGCGATTCTTCAGAGACCGGCAACGGCGAGGTTATGACCGCAGATGCGGATCACGTGCACCATCGAATCCTCCGCTCGGTCGGTCTCAATCAGCGCAAGGCCGCCTGGATTCTTTATGTCGTTGCGATTCTGCTCGTCCTCTTCGGGCTTTCGGGAGTAGTCTTTAAGTCGCGCGCTGCGGGTCTTTGGCTTTTGGGATTTCTGTTTGCCGCCGTAGTTGTCGTAAAAGATATGGCTCGAATAGAAATCTTTGATTTCGGACGCCTTATCAATTCGGTTGCCCGTGACGAGAGCGTCGTGCCGCGCAGGCTTAAGTCGCGACTTTCGGTTCCTTTTTATCTCGTAGCCGATATAGCGCTGCTTATTGCCGTCTTTTTTGTCTGCGCATGGGCTCTTAAAATTAATGTCGGGCGCATCATGCTCCGCGTCGGTATGCCTATCAGAGTGATTTCGATATTTATTCCTCTCGTTTTATTCAGGACCTATCAGACGGTCTGGTCGAGGGCGATGTCGTCCAATTACGCGAGACTTCTTTTCGCCTGCATCGTCGGCGGTATTGTCGGGTCGGCCGCAATTTATTATTCGCCCGCCTACAATTACCAGCTTAAGGCGATGACGGTCATGTATCCGTTGGTTTCTTTTATTGCGCTTTCGCTTCTGCGTAATCTGCGGACGATTATCAGAGATTCCTTTTACAATCTCGACTGTTCCCGTCTTCTGAAAAGCGGCTCGGCATCACGCGTCCTCGTTTACGGCTCCGGCCTGAGATACCGCGCTTTTCGCAGGGAGCTTGTGAGAACCGCGTCCGAAAACGACAGAATAATCGTCGGTATAGTCGACGACAACCTTCTTCTGCGCGGTCAGTATATCGGCGGAGTTAAAATCTACGGCTCGATCAACATGCTCAAGTCGATAATTGAGAAGACAAAGGCCGATGCTCTCGTCATCGCCTGCGACCTCAGTCAGGAAAGGCTGAGAATCGTCTGCAGGAAGCTCGCATTGACCAACCTGAAGGTTTCAAGATTTTATTTAAATGAAAAACAGCTGGATTTATCAGCGGAAGGATTAAAGGAGTAAAAAATGAGTTCCTACGATAAAGAGTCGGTAATGAAATTCCACAAGGGCGGCAAGGTCGGCGTTTCGTTGCCTAAGCCTCTTAAGTCCAAAGACGATCTCTGTCTGGCGTATACGCCCGGCGTCGCTCACGCGGTAAAGGCGATCGCCGCCGATAAGAACGCTCTTTATGACTGCACGGCGAAGCCTAATCTCGTCGCGGTCGTTTCGGATGGAACCGCGATTCTCGGTCTCGGCGATCTCGGGGCTTCCGCTTCGATTCCCGTCATGGAAGGCAAGGCCGTCCTCTTTAAGGCGTTCGGCGACGTTGACGCGTGGCCCGTTCCGCTCAACTGCTGCCGCCAGGGCGGCGCTAACGATGGTAAGACCGATCCCAAGCGCGTCATTGAAATGGTCAAGGCCATCGCTCCGCAGTACGGCGGCATCAATCTTGAGGATATCGCTTCGCCCGCGTGCTTTGAAATCGAGGACGTTCTCGATCGTGAGCTCGACATCCCCGTTTTCCACGACGATCAGTGGGGAACGGCCGTGATTACGCTTTCCGGCGTCATCAACTACGCTTATCTCGCCGGCCGCGAACTTTCGTCGCTTAAGATCGTGATAAACGGCGCGGGTGCCGCGGGAATCCGCATTTGCGATATGCTGAAGGCCGCCGGAGCCGTGAACATCGTAATGTGCGACAAGGAGGGCGTCATTCGCAAGGATCGCCCGAATCTTAACGAGTTTAAGGCCAGACACGCCGTCGAGACCGATCTTAAGACCCTTAAGGAGGCGCTCGTCGGGGCGGACGTCTTTATCGGAGTTTCGGCCGCCAACGTTCTCGTCGGCGACGACGTCAAGACGATGGGGGAATATCCGGCGATTTTCGCGATGGCGAATCCCGATCCAGAAATCGCTCCCGCCGAGGTCGAGAAGGCTCTCGCCGGACGCAAATATATCATGGTTACCGGCCGCAGCGACTATCCCAACCAGATAAACAATGTTCTCGGCTTCCCGTATCTTTTCCGCGGCGCTCTCGACGTCCGCGCGACGACGATCAACAAGGAGATGAAGGTCGCCGCCGCCGACGCGCTCGCCAATCTCGCGCGTCAGAGCGTTCCCGAGGACATCAAGGCCCTTTATCCGAACGAGAATCTCGAGTTCGGTCCCGGCTACATCATCCCCAAGCCGTTCGACCGCAGACTTTTCGTCGAGGTCAGCTTCGCCGTCGCGAAGGCCGCTATCGAGACGGGTGTAGCGCGTCTTAAGGTCGATCTCGACGAGTATCGCGCCGACCTCGAGCGCCGCAATGCCGCGCGCGGCTGAATATAATGTCTGATTTAAGGAAGAAGGTTATGAGCACATACAAATGGTCTTGGTTCAGAGCGGGCCGCATTGCGCAGATCGCGCTCAAAAACGGCGACGATATCGCCAATCTGGCGTCTCTCGACAAGAAGTACTTCATGGCGATGTCCTTGCCTATCAAGTCGGTTCGCTACGACAGGCGGATGCTTGAGCTTATGGATACCGACAAGGACGGACGCATCCGCATTTCCGAGGTCTTGTCCGCCATCGAGTTCCTTAAAGCAAAGGGAGTCGATCTCAATACGCTTTTCAAACCTTCAAAAGACGACGAGGCCGCTCTTGCCGAGGTCGTGAAAAAAGAGTCCGATCTGGCCGGGCTCGAACCGTCCGAGGCCGATAAAAAGGCGATGGCGGACTGGATTGAGAAAGGCGCGAGCCCTGAGGTGGCGACTCTCGGCGAAAAAACGGCCGATGCCGCCGCCGCGCTCTGTGCCGTGGAAGGCCTGATCGACACGTTCTTCGTTCCTGCCGCCGACATGCCGCTCGTCATGGAGGAGCCCGACAAGGTTCTTCCCTTGGACAACCGTCTCAATCCCGCTCACCGCGAAAAGATTTTTGCGTTCCGCGACAAGTGCGTGAAGGAGATTCTCGGCGATGTCGAATCTCTTGACTTTCTGTCCTGGGGTCGCGTAAAGGCGGCGCTCGCCCCTTATCGCGCCCATCAGGCCGCCAAGCCCGTCATGAATGCGGAAATGAAACGCGCTCTTGAGGACGAGGAAAGGGTTTTAAGGTATAAGCTCAGGCTTCTCGAATTCCTCGAGAACTTCGTCAACATGAAGCGTCTCTATTCGAGGGAGGCTCTTGCGATGTTTCAGATCGGCACGCTCCGCATCGACGCGAGGGAGATGGTGCTTTCATTCGATGTTGAAAGCGAAGCCGCCCACAGCGCGCTCGCGGTAAAGTCCAATTGCTGCGTTCTTTATCTCAAGCTTACGAATATGGCGACAAAGGCGACGCGTTCGATCTGTTCCGTCGTCACAAAGGGTACCGTCTCGCGTCTTTACGTCGGCAGGAACGGCGTCTTTCACGATCTTGACGGCAACGAGTGGGAGGCGGTAGTGACCAGAGTGGTTGAAAGCCAGGTTTCTCTCGCCGAAGCGTTCTGGCTTCCCTGGAAGAAGGTCGCCGACGGAATCTCCTCTATGGTTAAGAAGTTTCTCGGCGAAAAGCAGGCCGTCGGACAGAAGACGATCGACAAGGGTTCCAAGAACGCGGAGTCCGGCGGAGCGGCGATGGCTTCAAGCGTTGCGGCCATCGGTATCGCCGTCGGCATGATCGGCGCGGCGGCCGCGTCGATCGCCGCCGTCTTTACCGGAATGTCGCCGAAGAATTTCGCGATTTCACTCGCCGCTCTCATACTGGTCGTTTCTCTGCCGAGCGTCATACTTACGTGGTTCAAGCTTCGCCGTCGCGATATCGGCGCTATTTTAAACGCCAGCGGCTGGGCGGTAAACCGACCGATGGCGTTTTCGATAAAGCGCGCGAGCGAATTCACGAGGTGTCTGCCCTGCAAGGGATGTTTCTGGTTCTGGCTCAAGACGATTTTCATAGTGGCTCTCGTAGCGGGGGCGTATTTCGGATGGAATTATTATAAATCGATATAAAATTATGAGAGTTGTTGCAATAGACGGTCCGAGCGGAGCCGGTAAATCCAGCGTTTCGCGCATAGTCGGAGAGAAAATCGGCTTTCTTCATGTCGATTCAGGAGCGCTTTACCGCATTCTTACCTGGCAGTGTCTTGCGGCGGGTGTCGATATGGATGATCCCGAGGCGATCGCCGCTCATACGGCAAGGGTCGAGATCGAGTGTCGCCCAGAGAACGGCCGTATCGCGTATTACGTGAACGGCGAACAGCCCGGCGAGCGCATCCGCACGCCCGAC
The DNA here is from genome assembly GCA_017520845.1 of Kiritimatiellia bacterium. GTDB lineage: Bacteria > Verrucomicrobiota > Kiritimatiellia > RFP12 > UBA1067 > UBA1067. The sequence goes on from JAFXEU010000046.1 coordinate 43,717, forward strand.
ATCAACGCCAACGCTTCGAAGGTCGCCCGCGAGAAGCCTGTGCGCGACTACGTTACCTCGCTTTTAAGAGGAATGGTAAAGTACGGCGATCTCGTTGTCGAAGGTCGCGATATTACTACCGCAGTATTCCCCGATTCTCCCGCGAGATTCTATCTCACGGCTTCCGCCGAGGCGCGCGCCCGCCGCCGCCAGAAGGAGGAGGTCGACAAGGGTATCGCCAATCAGTCGACCGAGGACGTAAAGGCGTCGCTTCTCGCCCGTGACGCGATCGACTCGACGCGCAAGTACGCCCCCTTGAAAAAGGCCGACGGCGCGATTGAGATCGATTCGAGCGATTTGACGCTCGATGAGGTCGTCGAGCTTGTCATGAACGCCCTGCCTGAAGATTGGAAGCATTTGTAATTGAAGCTCTCCGTTAAAATCTGTCTCGCTGTTCTTGGGCTTTATTTCGCCGCTGCCGTTTTCGGCGAAATACAGTACCATGATGCGGTATCGAACGACGAGATCGCGCAATATAACCAGGTTAACCTTTATGCGCGTTATCTTCCGCCGCTCAGCAGCGCCCCCTCGTTCGAGGATCCGGAGCAGGAGGAATTCTTTCTTCTCGGAACCGACAATCTCGGTCGAAGCGTAGCGCTGAGGCTGATGCAGGGTACGCGCATCGCGTTCCATGTCGGAATAATGACGTCGCTCATAGCGATCCCCCTCGGTGTGCTGCTGGGGCTTCTGGGCGGATATTTCAAAGGGTGGGTCGACTCTGTCGTCGTGTGGCTCTCGGCGACGGTCGCGTCGATGCCCGGGCTTCTGTTCATTCTTGCGATATCGCTCGTTGTCGGGCAGGGACTTCTGGGTATTTACATGGGCATCGGCCTTACGACCTGGGTCGGCGTCTGCAGAACTATCCGCGCCGAGGTGATGAAGCAGACCGACAGGGCGTACGTCCAGGCGGCGAAGACCCTCGGGTATTCGCATTTGAGAATAATGTTCCGGCATATTCTCCCCAATGTCGCCCATATAATTCTCATCCAGTTTTCAATCCGCTTTCCCGCGGCCATATCGACCGAGGTTTTCATTTCGTTTCTCGGTATCGGCGTTCAGGGAGAGCCGAGCTGGGGCATCATGATCGACAACGCCAGGCGCCGCCTCTGTCAGGGTGTGTGGTGGGAGATGACGTTCACGACGATCGCGATTTTTGTTCTTGTGCTCGTATTTAATCATCTGGCGGATTATTTGAGAGATCGGCTCGACCCGGCTTTAAGAAGCGAACGACGGTAAATTTTAATATTTGTTGAAATGAAAAAAATAGAATATAAGTGGACTGCTCTTTTTCTTTTATGGATCGCCTGTTTTCTCCAGCAGGGAATGCGACAGATTTTTCCGCCGCTCGCCAGCACCATCGGAGGTGAATTCGGCGCTGATGCGGCGTTTCGCGGTTCTGTGATGGGCGTTTTCACGCTTGTCTACGCGCTTAGCGTTCCGTTCTCGGGGATGGCCGGTGATTTTTTAAGCCGAAAGAAAATCGTCGTCTTTTCACTTGCCGTCTTTTCGCTCGGTGTTTTAGGCGCCGGTTGGGCGAGCGGAATTTTAGGTATAATGCTTCTTTACGGCGGCATCAACGGTTTCGGTCAGAGTTTCTTCTATCCCGCCACGACGTCGATCGTCCAGCAGCTTCACAGCGAGAGCAAGGCGACGGCGCTTTCGATTCTTCAGCTGGCCATCTATCTCGGCATTATAATATTTTCGTTCGCTTCCGGAAAGATGCTCGACGTCTGCGGCGACTGGCGCGTTCCGTTCAAGGTTTTCGGTTTTATAGGTGCCGTCTGGGCGCTTGCGCTCGTGTTTCTTTTAAGGAACACCCCGCTTAATGCCGCATCTTCCGTGAAGCCGGCCTTTTCGCGGGCGTTGAAGTCCGTATTCTCGAAGCCTTCGGTCGTTCTCCTCGCGCTTGGACTCGGCATGCAGATATTCGTCGACGTCGGTTTTAAGATGTGGATGCCCACGTATCTGGAGGAGACGTTCCCGGGTATGTCTAAGGCCTCTTGCGGTCTTAACGCCGTGCTGTGGCATTATCTCGGCGCCTTTGCGGGCGTGATGATTGCGAGCCGCCTTTCCGACAAGCTCGTCCGCCGTCGTCCCGGAATACGTATGGAAATGAATATAATAGGTCTTCTTCTCGGAGCGCCGTTCATTTTGTGGATGGCGAGGGCGGGATCCTTCGGGGCGATCTGCTGGGCGATGGGGCTTTTCGGATTTTTCCGGGGCGTATACGATTCCAATCAGTTCGCGTCCATTTTCGATGTGGTCGAGCCGCGCTACCGCGCTTCCGCGATGGGGATGGTTCTCCTTTTTGCGTTCGCTTTCGGAGCCGTTGCGCCGGTGGTCATGGGGCTTGTAAAGGATTCGTTCAATAATCTAGCGCCGGTAATGGCGTCGCTTTCGGCATTTTTCGTCGCCGGGGCCGCGATAATACTTGTCGCGAGAATCTTTTTTCTCAGGCGCGATTATGTCGGCAGGTGATATTTCCCATTGCGCTTTGGGAGAATAAAGTGATATACTATAGGTTCCACGCCCAAAAACGGGGTGGACGCGGCCGAAAACCGCGATTATAAATTAAACAATAAAAATACAATAAAGTATGGCAATTCGTAAACCTACGGCTCCGTCGGAGCGTTCGTCCGCGATGGAAGCGATGCTCGCGCAGGCGCTTCAGGAGTCGAAGTTCAAGAATGGTAGCATCATCGAGGGTACCATCAGCGCCGTCAAGGGTGACGACGTTTTCATTGACATCGGTTACAAGTCCGAGGGTGCGGTTTCCGCGTCCGAGTTCGGCGACGTCAGCGTCAAGGTCGGCGACAAGGTAACCGTAATGCTCGTTCAACTCGAGAACGAGAAGACCGGTATGGTTGAGCTTTCCAAGCGCCGCGCCGACGAGAAGATCCGCTGGGAGAAGATTCTCGAGCGTTATGTCGAAGGCTGCGTCGTCACCGGCACGATCAAGTCTGCCGTCCGCGGCGGTCTTCTGGTCGCCATCGACGATGTCGAGGCGTTCCTGCCCGGCAGCCAGGTCGAAGTCGCTCCCGTCAAGGAGCTCGAGCCCTATGTCGGCCAGACATTCGATTTCAAGGTCATCAAGATTTCCAACGAGAGACGCAACCTCATCGTTTCGCGCCGCGAACTCATCGAGGGCACGCTCGCCGAGAAGAAGGCCGAGCTCCTCGCCTCTCTCCAGAAGGGCGAAGTCCGCAAGGGCCGCGTGAAGAACATCACCGACTTCGGCGCGTTCATCGACCTCGACGGTCTCGACGGACTCCTCCACATCACCGATATGAGCTGGGGCCGCGTCAAGCACCCGGCCGAGATGCTTAAGGTCGGCGAAGAGCTCGACGTCATGGTTCTCGATGTCGATCGCGACCGCGAGCGCGTCAGCCTCGGACTTAAGCAGACGACCGAGAATCCCTGGAACACGATTCAGGAGCAGTTCCCCGTCGGCGCCCGCGTCGCCGGTAAGGTCGTCAATCTCGCCGCTTACGGCGCGTTCATCGAGATCGCTCCCGGCGTCGAAGGTCTCGTCCACATCAGCGAATTCAGCTGGACCAAGCGCGTTGCCCGCGCCAGCGACGTTCTCAATGTCGGCGACGAGGTTCAGGTCGTCGTTCTCTCCGTCGACATCGACAACCAGAAGATCGCCCTCGGCATCCGCCAGACCCAGGACAATCCCTGGGATACGGTTCAGGAGCGCTTCCCGGTCGGTTCGAAGGTTTCGGGCAAGATCCGCAACTTCACGGCTTACGGCGCGTTCGTCGAGCTCGAAGAGGGCATCGACGGCATGATCCACGTCAGCGACATGAGCTGGACGCGCAAGATCAACCATCCTTCCGAGTGCCTCCAGAAGGGCCAGGAAGTCGAGGCCGTCGTTCTCGACGTCAACCCGAAAGAGCAGCGCATCTCGCTCGGCCTCAAGCAGGCTCAGACCGATCCCTGGAGCGACATCGCCGCGAAGTACGCGGTCGGCTCCACCGTCAAGGGCAAGGTCTCCAAGATCGCCTCGTTCGGTGCGTTCATCGAGCTCGAGGACGGTGTCGACGGTCTCGTCCACATCTCCCAGATCTCCGATCAGCGCGTCGAGAAGGTCAAGGACGCTCTCGAAGTCGGTCAGGAAGTCGAGGCCCGCGTCGTCAAGGTCGACCGCGGCGAGCGCCGTATCGGTCTTTCGATCCGCGCCATGACGATGAGCGACGAGGAGCTCAAGGCTCTCGAGGCCGAGGCCGCCGGCGAACCCGTCGAGCCCGTATCCTCCAAGACAGCCGGCAGCGACAGCCTCGGTGGCCTCTCCGCCGCGTTTGACAATGCGTTCGCGAACGTCGAGTGGCAGCCCGGCGAGTCCAAGTAAGAAACATCTCACGAAAGGAACACCGAAATGTCCAGAGTTTGTGAAATCTGCGGTAAGGGTCCCACGGTCGGCAACGTCATCGTCCGCAAGGGTTCTCCCAAGTACAAAGGCGGTATCGGTTTGCACACGACCGGCATCTCCAAGCGCCGTTTCCTTCCCAACCTTCAGACCGTCCGCACCACGGACGGCAAGGGCAACACCAAGCGCGTGCGCGTCTGCACCCGCTGCCTGAAGGCCGGCAAGGTCACCAAGGCTTAATTTAAGTTAAAACTAAACAACAAAAAAAAGGAACAAAAAAATGGCTATCAAGGTTGGTATCAACGGCTTCGGCCGCATTGGTCGCATGGTCTTCCGCGCTGCGGTCGAGAACTTCGCGAACGACATCGAGATCGTCGGCATCAACGACCTCCTCGATCCCGATTACCTCGCGTACATGCTCAAGTACGACTCCGTCCACGGCATCTTCAAGCACGAGATCGCCGTCGAGGGCACGAATCTCGTCGTTGACGGCAAGAAGATCCGTCTCACGGCCGAGAAGGATCCCGCCGCTCTCGCCTGGGGCGACGTCGGCGCCGAGATCGTCGTCGAGTCCACGGGCCTCTTCCTCACCGATGAGAAGGCTCGCGCCCACATCACCGCCGGTGCCAAGAAGGTCATCATGTCCGCTCCTTCCAAGGACGCGACCCCGATGTTCGTCTACGGCGTCAACCACACGACCTACGCCGGTCAGGACATCATCTCCAACGCTTCCTGCACGACGAACTGCCTCGCGCCCATCTCTAAGGTTCTCAACGACACCTTCGGCATCAAGCGCGGCCTCATGACCACGATCCACGCCGCTACCGCCACCCAGAAGACGGTTGACGGTCCTTCCAAGAAGGATTGGCGCGGTGGTCGCGGTATCCTCGAGAATATGATTCCTTCCTCGACGGGTGCCGCCAAGGCCGTCGGCAAGGTTCTTCCTGCTCTCAACGGTAAGCTCACGGGTATGTCCGTCCGCGTTCCCACGTCCGACGTCTCCTTCGTCGACCTCACCGTCGAGCTCGAGAAGGAAGCTTCCTACGAGGATATCTGCGCCGCCATGAAGAAGGCTTCCGAGGGCGAGCTCAAGGGCATTCTCGGCTACACCGACGAGGCCGTCGTTTCGACCGACTTCCGCGGCGACGCCCGCACGTCGATCTTCGACGTCAAGGCCGGCATCCAGCTCGATCCCACCTTCGTCAAGGTCTGCTCCTGGTACGATAACGAGTGGGGCTATTCGAACAAGGTTCTCGAGATGGCTCGCGTCATCGCCAAGTAATCACGAGAGCGATAAAGAAAAAAAATCCCTGCCGAGCAGTCGGCGGGGATTTTTTTATTCAGAATTTTAGTCGTTAGTGTTTAGTCGGTAGTCGTTAGTGATGTGCCAAAGCGGCAGTGGAAGGTCTGATCGTTTTGCGCCAGAATTTTTGGGGAGGAGTGGAGGATTTAACTGGGATTTGATATAATATAGACACTTAAAAAGGTAAATATAAAATGATTCTTTATCACGGTAGCAATATGGTTGTTGAGCAACCCGAAATCTTAAAGCCAAGTCACGCACTTGACTTTGGACCGGGCTTTTATACAACATTGAACCGTGATCAAGCTGTTGACTTTGCTCAAAAAGTTGTTCTGCGCAAGGGCGGTTCACCCGTGGTTAATGAGTATGAGATTGATAGTGATACAGCCTTTGGACTTTGCGATGTGTTGAAATTTAGTGAACCTAATGAGATATGGCTTGATTTTGTTTGTTCCTGTCGCGATGGAGTTAATGTAGCCAAAGGAAGGGATTTTGTCTTCGGTCCAGTTGCGAATGATGATGTGTATAGAACATTGACGTTATATAGAGAAGGCGAACTTACAAAGGATGAAACGCTTGCTAGATTGAAGATTAAGCAACTTTATAATCAACTTGTTTTCGCAACTGAAAAAGCGCTTAGTTTTATCCGATTTAAGAAGGCGGAGGTGATTGCATGACGGAGAGGCAGTATATAGCTTTTCTCGGCGTTTTGGTTCTTCCTTCGCTGGTGGCGGAAATTGTGAAGCGATTGGGTATCAGCGAGGCTGAAGCTACAGAGCGACTTTACCGCTCGGAGATGTATGAAAAACTTTCTGACGAACGGTTGAAGCTTTGGCATTATAGTCCTGTAATGCTCGGTGAAATGTTCGTAGAAGCTGAAAGAACTGGTGTCATACCATATCCTGAGGAGGCGTAAGTATGAGTGAGCCAGGTAAGTTTTTGATTTACTGCATAGAAATGTATCGCCGGATGAAGAATATTTCCGGTCGTGCTGCGTATGAATTGTTTCAATCAACAGGGGCGGATGAGTATGTCCGCAATTGTTATGGTGCGTTGCATACGACAGGCGAGCAATATATGCTTGAGGATATAGATGAATATATTCAAGATCAATGTAGAAGAAAAGGGAGAAAACTAACGATAGATTGAATGAAATATAGACCAGTCGCGGCGGAAGGCGAAATGCGCCGAAGAAGCTTTGCTTCGGAGGGAAGATTCGGCGAAGCCGAACCCGAAGATATCTGCCGAGGCGAAGCCGAGTCTGCGCAGCAGGTCGCTAGAGCAGTGCACGCCAGCGTCCGCGTAGGTGGTTCCAGAGTTGAGTAACTACGGAATATAGAATGACACGGAAAGTTTTTAACCGTGTAGATCGTGTAGAACGTATAGAAGTGGGGAAGTGGCAGTGGAAGGTCTGACCGTTTTGTGTCAGAATTTTTGGGGAAGAGTGGAGGGGATGAGGGATTTTTGGTATAATAAAAATGTAGATTAGGCGAAATACAAGATAGGTAACCAAGATAATCTTATGCAAAAAATAAGGCCTGATACAGAGTATGTACCAGGCAAGTCTTCCGACTACGGCATATAGCCTTATTGTGAAAAGACGAACTTATTTTAGCATAAGGAATTGTAGTTCGTCAATCTGATTAAGAAAGGAAGTTTGAAAATGAAGAGATTAGGAATTGACTTAGGTACTTCATCTATCGGATGGGCTGTATTAGATGATGAGAGAATTGCTTCTGCTCCGCGCGGACTTTATGCGCCTAATGTTATAGATTGCGGGGTGGTCGTTTTCCCAGAAGGTATGGATCGTGATAAGTCCGGCAATTTAATGTCTCGTGCGGCTGAGCGTAGAATGAAAAGAGCGGCAAGACGTTTAATCAGGCGTAGGAGATATCGTAAATTTCATATTCTAAAACTACTCATTGAAAATAGCATGTGTCCTATGTCTCTTGAAAGCTTAAAAAAGTGGAAGGAGACAGGGAAATATCCTGTTGATGATAATGACTTTATGGATTGGCTTTCGGCTACGAATACGAAGAATCCTTATGTTGATAGGAAAAATGCGGCAGAGAGACCTGTCGACGCGTATTCTTTTGGACGTGCTATATATCACATAGCGCAGCGTCGTGGCTTTAAGAGTTCTAAGAAAGAGCTTTTAGCGGAGTTTGATGCAGATGATCAATCTGGTTCAAAGCAAAAGAAGGAAACTGAATTAGGTGAAGTTAAGCGTGGAATTAAAGAATTAAGTCAATTGATGGGGGAAAAGACGCTTGGTCAGTACTTTTATGAGTTATATCAGAAAGGTGAGAAAGTCCGCGGCAGAAAGACCGATAGAAAAGCGCATTATGAAAAGGAATTTGATGTAATTTGCGATAAGCAGAAAGCTCTTGTTTCGTCTGAGTTGCGAGAGAAGATGCGTAGCATTCTGTTCTTTCAGCGTCCGCTTCGGATTCAGCGACATCTGGTCGGCTGGTGCGAATTGGAAAAAGGCAAGAAGTATCGCAGGTGTCTTGAAAGTCATCCTTTGTTTGAGCGTTTTAGAGCGCTGTGCTTTTTAAATAATTTTAAGGTTCGCAAAGAGGGTGCGGAAGGAGATTTTATTTCACTTACGCAGGAACAGCGGGACTTTATTCTCACTAAGATGATGAGAGTTACACCTTTTAAGGATGGTGTAAAAGCTTTGATGAAGGAATTTAACAAGGAATTCTCCGCTAAGGGAGAAGCGCCGTGGGTTTCGAACCATCGTGATTATGCGGATGTACCCATTCTTGAGGTGACGGCAAGGTTCGAAAAATTAGGAATACCTAAAACAGACTGGCAAACGGCACTAAACGCCTCTGTAGATTTTGATGATTTATTGATGCTTGAAGCATGGGCTAAAAAGAGATGGGGCTTTGATGATAAGAAGGCTCGCGAATTTGTCCGCATAAATCCATCTACGGAGCGCGCTAAATATTCTCTTCATGCTATAAATCTTATTTTGCCGTGGTTAGAGGAAGGGTATAAATTAAGTCAGGCTATTTATCTCGCTAAGATGCCTGAAATAATTCCCGATTGGAATTCTAATAAAAGTAAGATATTGGAGATTATTGAACGTGAGACGGAGGCGTACCATAAGCAAAAGGACGGGTTTAAATATTCAAAGACGGCGCCTAAATTGGTTTCGTTGACAGAGCGCTTAAAATCGGCTTTCCGAGAATTTTGGATTTCAATAGGCGCGGCGGGCGCACTGTTTGAATCTGAATACGATAAATTATATATCGATAAGGCTTTGACCGATATTGATAATCCTATCTTGCCTCCGGTAAATATGGGTTCTATTAAAAATCCTATGGTGTTGCATTCGCTTACGATGCTTAGGAGATTAGTAAATACTCTCCGCGCGAATGGGACTATTGACGCGCATACCGTTATCAATATCGAGCTGGCGCGAACAGTGAACTCGGCGAACATGTGCCGCGCGATCGAGAAAAGAAATGTTGAGCTGGCGAAGGAGCGAGATGAAGCTAAGAAAGAATTAGCAGAAGAACTTAAAATCAATGGTATGACATCTAATATTGATGATGATCTTATCTTGAGATATTTATTGTGGAAAGAGCAAAATCGGTTTAGTGTTTATACCGGCCAGCAAATCTCGTTCAAGCAAATGGTTCAGGATTGCGATATTGAACATACATTACCGAGGGCGAGAGGCGGCACGAACGAGCAGTCGAATTTAACATTGTGCGAGTCTCATTACAATCGTAATGTAAAAAAGAAGAGATTGCCGTGCGAATGTCCAAACGCTGAAGAAGCATGGTATGACGATGAGGCAAAGATTGAATATCCCGCATTATTCTCAGGAAAGGTCTTAAAGGATTGGGAGGCTAAACTCGCATCGTTTGAGGAGGATTGTGCAAACAATAGAGGAGGTCGAGGGGGTGATCCTGAAGCGTATGCCAGAAAGCGGCAGAAGTTCTTGATGTATGATTTAAAGAGAGCTTATTGGAAAAAGAAAATAGGAATGTTCCGTATATCAGCGGAGCGAGCCCAAGAAACGGCATTTATGCCGCGTCAGTTAGTCGATACAGGATCGATAACTAAGTTCGCTGTAGAATTCCTTAAACAACGATATTCTAAGGTTTATCCTCGTAACGGCGCAGCCGTAGCGTTCGCGAGAAAAGCTTGGGGGATGCAAGAGTCTGACGAGAAGAAGGATCGTAGTGATCACACGCATCATGCGATGGATGCTATTGTGATAGCGGCATTGGATAATAAACGATTCGCGGATATATGCGCAACATTAGGAAATATAGAGGATGATAGTCAGTATGTTTGTACTCCTCCGTATGAAGACTTTGGGGAGTTAGCGTACAAGGCTAGAGAAAGTATACTCGTAAGGCATATTCCGCTTAACCGAAAGATGGTTCCTTATCAAGAGTCGGCAACGAGGAAAAATCTCCGATTGGCTACCCCGGTTAAGCGGACGGACGGGTCGGTGATTTGTAAGGTTACTTCAAGCGGAAGTACGGTAAGGGGTAGTTTACACGATGATACCTTGTATGGAAAAATAAACATGCGGGGAAAGACGGTTACAGTAATTAGAAAGACAATAGCTTCAGTTGGAAAGTTGGCAGATTTACAAAAGTTGGCGAAGGAAGCTGTAGATCCTTCAGTTGGAAAGACCCTGGCGCGTCAGATTGATGAATATTTAGCGCAAGGAGTAGATGGTGATAAAATTGCGGCTACTATGCCGTTTTGGGGGCCGAAGGATAAGGACGGTACGCCAGATAGAAACGGTATACCATTGAAGAAGGTTAGGGTTGTTTTTGGTAAAAATCCAGATCCGATTCGCAGCCACGATATGGTTAGTGAAAACGCGTTGCATAATTCTGTATATGGTTCGGGAGGAGATCTTTTAGAACTTGTTATAACTAAGGACGCAAAAGGTAAGGTTGTGCCGCGCAGTATCTCGCTAAAGGAAGGTGCTGAAGGTATAGAGATTGATAAAGAAGCTTTGGTAATACGTCCGGGAATGGCGGTCTTGTTCTTTGAGAAAAATCCAGAGGAGTTGTATAGTTTATCGCAAGACATATTATCTAAGAGGCTTTATATCGTTCGTAAATTTGAAGACTCTGGGAGGATGAAATTGCGCTATCATAGAGAGGCGAGAATGGCGACGGTATTAAGTAAAGATTTGGTGGCTATAAAAAAGAATAAGGACGGTCAATCTTCTATTGCTTATGATAAGCCTCATGAGTTACTTTTGATTAGTCCCAAGACATATATAAATAACGCATTGTTTGAAGGTCGTGATTTTATTGTGTCATTGGATGGCAAAATTCAATTTCTGAATCGATGATAAAAAGAACACTGGTTTTTACTACTTCGGGTAAGCTGCGCCTTCACCTTCGTCAATTAGTTTGGGAAGGTGAAGATGGTCACTCGTCGCAAGTTCCAATAGAGGATATAGGATTTGTTATATTGGAATCTCCTTTGATAACTGTCTCAATTGCATTATTGCGACAGTTAGCTATATCAAACGCGGCAGTTGTGATTTGTGACGCGTCGCATATGCCAGGCTCATATCTTCTGCCGGTTGCAGGGCATACAATGTGTCAGAAGGTAATGGGAATGCAGATTGAGTTGTCAGATTTAAAGAAAGATATTCTATGGGCACAGACTGTCAGAAGGAAGATATACAATCAAGGATGTATAGCAAAGAGGTATAATTTATCATTGGGGAGGGATTTGATTAAATGGTCCAAAGAGGTTAAAAGAGGAGATCCTAATAATCTTGAGGCTCAAGCAGCTAGAGCGTATTTTACAATCTTTACTATGGATGAAATGCAACCGTTTCATCGCTCTCCAACAGGTCCAATGCCTAATCCTGCTCTTAATTATGGATATGCCATATTGAGGGCTGCAGTTGCGCGGGCGCTAGTTTCGGCTGGGCTTAATTGCATGATAGGCATTCATCACCATAATCAATATGATCCATATTGCCTCGCAGATGATATAATGGAGCCGTATAGACCGTTCGTGGATATTCTAATATTGGAGAATTATAGTATATTTGAGAAGTCTGACGAGGTGACGCCAGAAATGAAGAAGGTGTTGCTTGGATTGTTGGTAATGGATGTAGAAATAGGTACGATGAAGCGTCCGTTAATGAACGCGCTTTCACTTACGGCAGCATCGATAGTCAGAGTGATTTCTGGTAAGGATGAAGAAATAGAATATCCGAAAGTAGAAGTCGGATGAAAGGGCGAGAAACATCAATAGATTTATTCACAAGTATAAGTCATTATAAAACTGTGTGGCTTTATGCGATGTTTGATTTGCCGGTGGTAACGAAAACCCAACGAAGAAGGGCGACGCAATTTCGAAAAGGCCTTCTTAAAGATGGGTTTAGTATGCTGCAATATTCAGTATATATTAGGCATTGTGCATCTAAGGAGAATATGGAGGTGCATGAGAAGCGTGTTAAAATGATGACTCCAGAAGATGGTACGGTCTCGTTGCTGGCTGTTACAGATCGTCAATTCGGAGAAATGAAGACATTGTATGGTAAAAAAGTGCTGAAGCCTAAGGCGCAGCCTGTTCAATTGGAGTTTTTTTAGCATTAGAGGATAAAGAGATGATATAATAGTAGTGTTCGCTTATTGATCTTTGATAATTTAAATGTAGTCTTTTATAAGGTTGTGAAAGGACATCTTTTTAAAGACTAATACAATGCACCGCATTTGTGCGACTCGCACCAACGGGTTGTGAAAGGACATCTTTTTAAAGACTAATACAATTCGGTATCTGCTTATACAAGCAGTCGCGTAGTTGTGAAAGGACATCTTTTTAAAGACTAATACAATTTCTGGCTTATCGTGCTTGCGTTCCAAATAGTTGTGAAAGGACATCTTTTTAAAGACTAATACAATAAGTATTTATGATACAATTCTGTATCTGTTGTTGTGAAAGGACATCTTTTTAAAGACTAATACAATCTTCAGGAGTTCGAGGACGAGCTGAAGGCAGTTGTGAAAGGACATCTTTTTAAAGACTAATACAATATTCCCGTTAAAGACTCGGTAAAGCGGAAGTTGTGAAAGGACATCTTTTTAAAGACTAATACAATTATTCTGAGTACCATTAGTCAAACCAAGAGGTTGTGAAAGGACATCTTTTTAAAGACTAATACAATTTTCCGTCGTGTCAAATGTCACCGTGACACGTTGTGAAAGGACATCTTTTTAAAGACTAATACAATTCCAAGATTCACAATTGAGGATTTCAGTATGTTGTGAAAGGACATCTTTTTAAAGACTAATACAATTTAACACATATTATGCGACACTCGTCACAGTTGTGAAAGGACATCTTTTTAAAGACTAATACAATTCAGCGTCTCGTACTCGTCGTCGTCGCAGGTTGTGAAAGGACATCTTTTTAAAGACTAATACAATTCTATAAATCATTTACCTGTTCATGAATTGTTGTGAAAGGACATCTTTTTAAAGACTAATACAATACGAGCAACAAAGATACCAGCGATAAAGCCGTTGTGAAAGGACATCTTTTTAAAGACTAATACAATCCTTCAAGAGCAATACTTTGTGCAGTGTTGGTTGTGAAAGGACATCTTTTTAAAGACTAATACAATTGCTAAAAATAACACCCATGGAAATTATCAGTTGTGAAAGGACATCTTTTTAAAGACTAATACAATCACGAGAGAAGCGCGTGCATGTTTTTGAATTGTTGTGAAAGGACATCTTTTTAAAGACTAATACAATTGCAGCATTGTTAATACTACCTTCAGTTTCGTTGTGAAAGGACATCTTTTTAAAGACTAATACAATAAAAGAATGAAACAGTATGAATCATACATCGTTGTGAAAGGACATCTTTTTAAAGACTAATACAATTAACCGACAAAGAAAGGAGAATCAAACATGGTTGTGAAAGGACATCTTTTTAAAGACTAATACAATAGCCTTTGAGGGCGTCAAGCCTCCGGGCATCGTTGTGAAAGGACATCTTTTTAAAGACTAATACAATCTAAATCCGATTGACTGTTTTGATTATTAGTTGTGAAAGGACATCTTTTTAAAGACTAATACAATGTTGCACACGAACATGCCGTTGGATGAAAGTTGTGAAAGGACATCTTTTTAAAGACTAATACAATATTGATTTATTTCTTTATTGATATATGTTGCATAAAAAGATTTTAAGGCCTTCAAATCATGCATATATTCTAATTATAATATGTATGATTTGAGGGCTTTTTTGTTTTCTTTTTGCCGAAATTAAGTTTCATAATTGATTTTTGAGGTGTTTTTTTTTATCGATTAACTTTGTTTTTTGAACTTATTGGTTTGGTTATGGTATACTGTCAGTAGTTGTTGAATTTGATAGAGGAGATTCAAAAGAAATGGGTTCAATGTTTAAAATGTTTTGGCAGAAAATTTTTGGCCGTACACTAACTGAGGAGGAGTTGTACGGTAGGAGGATGCTTGTTGAGGATAAGTCTAAGGCAATAGAATCGATTAAGAATGTAGTTGCGAAGGAGAAGCTGCGTCTTTACCAAATTGAAGAGGAAGCTCGGCGTCATAAAAGAGAACTAGTGTCTAAGATTGAGAAAGAGAGGCGGAAAAAGTCGAATGATGAAACTGTTCGTTCTTCAATAGAAGCGCCTCCTCTTTTTGCTAGTCCAGAGTTTGCACTCTCAGGAGTGAAAGCGGATTTTATTAGGGAGCAAGTTGCTCAAGCAAAGACCTTTGCAAAAACTTTACTAGAGTATGTTTCTTCTAGGTGTGAAGGGGTGGCAAGTGTCTGTTACCGTCGCGCCGGGTTAAGTCGTCAACTTTATTCCAAGATTATTTCTAATCCTGAGTTAGGCGTAAAAAAGCGTACTGTTATGCAACTTTGTATTGGGTTAAAGCTTCCTATCGAAGAGGCGAATGCATTCATGGCGGTTGCTGGATATTGTTTTTCAAAGTCAAACTTTGAGGATATGGCATTTCAGTGGTGTATTGAAAATGACGTTTATAATATTTTCGATGTTAATGATCTTCTTGTCGCTGGAACTTGTGAGCCAATAACAATATACTAAAATGTAAATGTTGCGTTGACATTTTGGCAGCAGGGATATAGTACAATATTCGTGTTTTTGAAGTTAGACTTTGAGGTGATGAAGATGCAAGGCAGTATATCGAACAAATCAAAGCAACCTACCCAACAGCCGCAAGATTGCTGGGCGGAGGTAGACCACTATTATATAGAAGTCCTATGTTTTCGGAATCAGATTACGAAATTCTAAAAAAGGGATAAAATGTATCTTACCAAACTAGATGATATACTTGATGTGCTATGGGAGCATTTTTGGTCTGCGAGGAGTGGCTCTGAATATTTTGTGCGGTGGGGGTTGATTGAATTAAACAATCTTGGTTACATTAATATTACAATGTCAGAGTCGGATGAATGTGTAAGACGAGACGTTACTCCAGAAGAGATGTATATGCCTTATGTGTATGCTATGGGGTTGTTGCGTTTACACGAGGTTAGTATTGAGGCGCGGGCTAATAATTATCATGCATGTGATACCGATTTTGCGGAGTATGTTCCATTTCTTGAGGAGGCGATTCCGCCAATTGTTTTAGGACAATTTTATGCTAAGGCTTGCGAACTTGGAAAGGATAAAGATGACCAAAAAATGATTGATGAATTTGATGGGGATGCCGTTATCAAGTTGTTAAGATTAATAAAAGATGATATATGTTGCATTGGTCTTGAATGTATGGCTATAGCTCTTAATATGGACTGCCCAGAATTAATAGAGACAGTCGAGCGGTACGATGAAGAAACTGAAGGATGTTATGAAGAAAATGTCGTAGTTTATTCTGATTTTGAAGGCTTTTGCAGATATTTAGAAACCGTTGAATTTGAGGATGTTATAAAGTTGTGGTCCTATGACGATCAAAAGTATATGGAATGGCTTGGTGGTAATAATATCTTTTGGACATAACAAAGTGAAGATTAATAGCGAGGGGGACTGCCCCATTGGAGAAAAGTGGTGTAAAGTAGCGGTTAATGCGGTGCTTTGATGATATTTTATGAAATGAGGTAAGTCCAAGGCAGGCGAGTATGGAATAGGAAGGCTCGGAAAATGAAGCGCGAAATGAAAACGGAATGATCGGGGCGATTGTCGGGGATAAGGTTTGCGGCTCAAAGGACGACACAACAATGATGGTGTTTGATCTGTCGGAGAGATTGAAGAATCAATACCGAAATCGCCTCAAAGACTGCGGAGCCAAGAAAAGCGAACTTGCCCTTGAAATCAGGATCGAAAACGATACCGCCGTCTTCTATTCCCTAAAGGCGGACAATCATTAAGCTAAAGCGAAAGTTAAGTCGACAGCTTACCGCCGCATTTATATAAATGCGGTGGTTGGTTGGGTGATGATTCTGGCGCTAATTGAATTACGCGGAAGCCGAAATATGGTACAATATCCGCCATGGGAAAATCAGCGGAGTTGATTATAGAGTCGAGAGGTGCGCATTTCGCGGCCGGACGCGTAAAACGCCCGTTTAAGAGCGGTATGCTTTTAAGGGCGTTCGGCGCTCTTTTTTTTCTATGCGCGGCGCACGGGTGCGTTTTCTCGGACGGCTCGCCGGAAATGGATCCTCGGCCAGAGAAATGGGCGAAGCCCGTCGAGTGCGCGGGAGTGCCGAATCTTTACAAAATAAACGATTCGCTTTACCGCAGCGCCCAGCCCACCGCCGAAGGAATGACCAACCTTGTCTCTCTCGGAATAAAGACGGTTGTCAATCTTCGGGATTTTCATTCAGACGAGGACGAGATCGGTTCGCTTCCGCTGAAAATGAAACGGATAGAGGTTTTCACGGCGAATATGAAAGATGAATACGTGGATGAATTTTTATCTGTCGTCGCGGATACGAACGCGACGCCCGTTCTGGTGCACTGTCAGCACGGAGCCGACAGGACGGGAACGATGTGCGCCATGTATCGTATAATGTGCGAAGGATGGAATGTGGAAGACGCGATAGATGAGATGCAGAACGGAGGTTTCGGATATCACTCCATCTGGTTGAATCTCCCGCGTTTCATTCGGAGGTCCGCGAAATCGCGCGGCAAATAAGTGAGATATGAAAACTTATGACGGAATTATTTTCTTTTAAAACGATTGAAGAGGCCGAGGCGAAACTCGACTCTCTCGGCGGATATAAGGATCCTGCCGAAGTCGTTCCATTGAAGGGCGCAAGCGCCCATGAGGTCGCGGTAGGGCCCGTCCATGCGGGCGTTATCGAGCCTGGACATTTTCGTTTCCAGTGCATGGGGGAAGACGTCTACAATCTTCAGATATTTCTCGGCTATCAGCATCGCGGGGTCGAGGAGGCGATAGTTAATGCGGCCGGCAATATCGCGCGTCAGATCGCGCTTGCCGAAACATGCGCCGGCGACACTTCCGCCGCGGCCGCGATCGCGTTCGCGGAGCTGATGGAACGGGCGTTCCCGTCGCGCTTTCGCTCTCCGGACATTGAGGCTTTGCGATTGAGGAACATCCTTCTCGAGCTTGAGCGCATCGCGAATCATACGGGCGACCTGGGCGCGCTCGCGGGGGACGTCGCGTTTCTTCAGACGGCGTCTTTCTGCGGACGGATAAGAGGAGAATATCTCAATATGACGGCTTTATTCTGCGGCAACCGTTTCGGACGCAACGCGATAGTGCCGGGCGGTGTGCGCGTAGAGGCTACGCCGGAAAAATACGGCGAGATTGAAGCATGGATCGGTCGCGTGAAGCCGGAACTCGACCGTGCCCTTAAACTGATGTTTCATGAGCATTCCGTCTGCGACAGATTCGACGGGACGGGAAGAGTTCCCAAGGACGTTGCCGAGTCGATCGGCCTCGTCGGCGTCGCCCGTCGCGCTTCGGTCGAGTTCAACGGCGACGTAATGGCGAGGGCACTTGTGAGACGAATCGAGATAAACGAGGCGCACATGAAAATCGCGAAGTTGATTCGAGGCGAAGCGCCCGCTTCTGAGACTCCCCGATTCGACGGCTTAAAGCCAGACGGGTTTACGGTCGCAGTTTCAACTTCCGCGGCGTGGCGCGGACCGCTTGTGCACGCGGCGCTGTTTTCTCCGGACGCGAAGATGGTCCGTTACAGGATAGTTGATCCGTCCGCTCATAACTGGCCCGGGCTCGCATGGGCGCTTCGCGGCGAGCAGATCTCGAACTTTCCGATATGCAATAAATCATTCAACCTCTCGTACTGCGGAACGGACAGATAAAAGGTGGCACTATGCTGAAAGCGTTTATAGCGAGAATAAAAGAAGGATGCAGGACTGGCGCGTTCCCTCCGGCCGAGCCGAATCTGCCGCCTGATTTCAGGGGGCGTCCGGAGATCGACGCGGCGACGTCGGCCGAGGAAGTCGAGGCGATGAAGAGCGTATGTCCCGTCGACGGTGCGCTCGGGTTTTCAGACGGCAAGGCGTTTATCGATATGGGGCGCTGCATTTTCTGCGGCCGCTGCGCCGCGAAGTGCACCAAGGTCAGATTCACGAGAGAGTACCGTCTCGGCGTATTCAAACGCGACGATCTCGTTGTCCGCGCGGGGGAAGGCGGGTACGTTCCGCCCGTCCAGACTAACTCAGAGGCACTGCGGCTTAAGGGCTCTCTGCAGCTGCGCGAGGTTTCGGCGGGCGGATGCGCCGCATGCGAGCTCGACGCGAACGTTCTCGGCACTCCGGCATGGGATATGGCGCGCTTCGGCATAAGATTCGCGGTCTCTCCCCGCCATGCGGACGCCGTTTATCTGACAGGGCCCGTTTCAAAGAATATGCAGCTGGCGCTCGACAAAACGTACGCCGCGATGCCCGAGCCGAGATTTTTGATCGCGGCCGGAGCGTGCGCGATTTCAGGAGGATTGTATGAACGCGGAGAATATCCGGCGGAGCCCGCGCTTTACATCCCGGGCTGTCCTCCTCATCCTGCAACCACGCTTGAGGCGCTCCTTCGTTTCGTCGGAGACATGTGATGCTTTCGGATGCCGAAAACGTGATTCTTGCGGCGGGAGCCTTTCCTAAAAAAGGGGGTGCGGCGCGGCGCATCCTCGATTCGGCGGAGCGCGTCGTCTGCTGCGACAGCGCGGCAGACGCGTTCAGGAGGAATTGCGGTCGCGAGCCTTTCGCGGTCGTCGGGGACTGCGATTCCGTCAAGGGCAGATTCAAGACTCTTGTCAGAGTCGAGGAGCAGGATACCAACGATCTCGCCAAGGCGGTAAGATTCTGCCGCGAGAAGGGCATCGGAAATCTCGTCATCCTCGGCGCGACGGGTAAACGGGACGATCACAGTCTCGGCAATATTTTCAGGGCGCTCGATTTCGCCATCGACGTGGTTACGGATTACGGGCGCTTTACCGCTCTTGAGGGAACTAAGACCTACCGCGTTAAGCCCGGCGCGGGAGTGTCGGTTTTCGCCGTAGATCCGGAAACGGAAATGACGTCGAAGGGTCTTCAGTGGCCGCTCGACGGGGTCAGGTTCGAAAACCTCTATTGCGCGACGCTCAACAGGGCCGTCGGCGGCGAAGTGACCTTAAGTTCAACCAAACGTGTTTACGTATATTTTCCTTTCAAATGAAAATCGTTCTTGCCAGCGCGAGCCCGCGGAGGGCCAAAATTCTTGAATCGTCAGGTGTCGATTTCACGGTAGTGAAAACCGACGCGAAGGAAGTCGCATACGACGACGATCCATGCCGCACGGTCAGCGAAAACGCCCTTGCGAAGGGCGCTGCCGCAAAATGCTCTGATGTTCTTTCGGCGGATACGATCGTCTGGTACGATAACCGAATTTACGGAAAGCCGCGTTCTTTTGACGAGGCGAAAGAGTTTCTGCGCACGTTGAGCGGCAAGGTCCATTCGGTCTTTACGGGCGTCGCTTTCAACGGAGAAGTGAAAGTTGTGGAAAGCAAGGTCAGATTCCGCAGGTTGACCGACGCGGAGATAGACGAGTATGTCGAGCGCGTCAAACCGCTCGATCGTGCAGGCGCGTATGATATAGACGAGTCGGGCGATCTTATAATCGAATCGTACAGCGGAAGTTATGAGAATATCATGGGTCTTCCGGTCGAGCCTCTCAAGGAGTGGGGTGTTGTCGAATGAACCGGGGCGCGGTAGGATTTTTCGATTCCGGCCTGGGCGGACTCTGCATTCTTGATGCGTTCAAGAGGGAGTGTCCTTCGGAGTCTACCGTATATATCGCCGACAGCGCGAACTGTCCTTACGGCAACAGAAGCGCGGAGGAAATCGTCGCGCTTTCCGACGCGAACGTCAAAAGACTTCTTGAGGCCGGCTGCAAAATGATCGTCGTAGCCTGCAACACGGCGAGCGCCGCTGCGCTTGAATTTCTGCGCTCGAAATATTCCGATGTGCCGTTCGTCGGAATCGAGCCCGCCATCAAGCCCGCGGCGATGGAATCTAAAACGGGCGTTGTCGGAGTTCTTGCCACGGCGGGCACCTTCGGAGGGCGTCTCTACAATGAAACCAAGGCGAAGTTCGCGAAGAACGTAACGGTGATCGCGACGGTCGCCGACGAGTTCGTCGATCTTGTCGAAAGAGGCGAGACGTCGGGCGAGGAGGCCGAGCGGATCGTCCGCAGAAAGATCGAGCCCTTGATTGCGGCGTCCTGCGATAAGATCGTTCTCGGCTGTACGCACTTTCCGCATTTAAGGTCTTTAATTGAAAAGGTAGCAGCCGGTCGCGCTGAAATCATTGAACCTTCGCTGGCGGTTGCGCTCAGAGCGAAAAGCGTTCTCGAGAGCAGGGGCCTTGCAAACGCCGGCGGAGGCGAGGCGAAACATGTTTTTATTTCAACCAAGAGGGGAGATTCGCGATGACTCAACAGGCCGTTAATTTAGTGGAACTTCTGAAAGCGAACGGCAGAACGTGCGCGACGGCGGAGAGCTGCACGGGTGGGATGATCGGATCTCTTATTACGGCCGTTCCCGGTTCGAGCGAAGTCTATCTGGGCGGAGTCGTAAGTTACGCCAATTCCGTAAAGGCGGGCGTTCTCGGCGTTTCCGCCGGGACGTTGGAGACTTTCGGCGCCGTTTCCGAAAAGTGCGCGTCGGAAATGGCCGAGGGTGCAAGGCGCTTGACTGGGGCGGATGTCGCCGTCAGCGTGACCGGCATCGCGGGTCCGGGCGGCGGCAGCGCCGAAAAGCCCGTCGGCCTCGTCTGGTTCGCCGTCGCGACCAAAAGCGGAACTCGCTCCGAGAAGGCGATTTTCGCGGGTTCGCGCGATGACGTCCGCAAGGCTGCCGCGATGCACGCCGTGGGTATGTTGACCGTAGCGGCGCTCGGTATGGATTGAAGAATTCCTAAGATGCCGCAAAAGATGGTATAATACTCGAATATGAAAAAACCGAAAGAGCCGAATCAGAAAAAAATAGCCGCGCTTGTAAAGAGCATTCTTATCGAACTGGGAGAGGATCCCGATCGCGAAGGTCTTAAGAAAACTCCCGAGCGTGTCGCGAAGTCCCTCACGTTTTTGACGCGCGGCTACCGCCAGAACGTTAAAACCGTCGTGAACGGAGCCTATTTCACCAGCGGCACCAATCACATGGTGATATTGAAGGATATCGAGCTTTATTCGATGTGCGAGCATCACATGCTGCCGTTCTACGGCAGGTGCGCCATAGGCTACATTTCGAAGGGTAAGGTTCTCGGGGTCTCCAAGCTTGCGCGTATCGTCGACATGTTCGCAAGGCGCCTTCAGATACAGGAGCGCATGACCGAGGAGATCGCCAATGCGGTGATGGCGGAGTCCGGAGCCGAGGGCGTCGGCGTCGTCATCAGGGCGAAGCACCTGTGCATGATGATGCGCGGAGTGGAGAAGCAGAACAGCGAAATGACGACTTCCGCAGTATTGGGCTCTTTCCGCAGCGACGAGAAGGTGCGTCAGGAATTTCTGTCTCTTATCGGTTAAAGGAAAACGCCAAAGATATGAAAAGACTTCTGACAATTCAGGATATCAGCTGTGTAGGACAGTGCTCGACCACCGTTGCGCTGCCGCTCATTTCGGCATGCGGCGTAGAGTGCGCCATTCTGCCGCCGGCGATTCTTTCCAACCATACCGGAGGATTCAAGTCCTGGAGTTTCGCAGATCTGACCGGCGAACTCGGTAATGTCGAAAAGAAGTGGATTGAGCAAGGCATCAGGTTCGACGCTTTTTATACCGGTTACGTCTGCGAAAGCCATATAGACCCGATTCTCTCCATAGTCCGTTCCTGTTCCAACGAGGGGGCGCTGAGGTTCGTCGATCCGGCGATGGCCGACAACGGTAGGCTTTATACCGGCTTTGCGGATGATTTCCCCTCGAAGATGGCGAGATTGTGCGCCGGTGCGGATTATGTCCTGCCCAATCTCACCGAGGCGGCGTTTCTGACGGGGTCCGAAGTGAAGCTTTCAGGATATACGCGCAGCGAAATCGAGACGCTCATCGCGAAGCTTCATGCTCTCGGCGCGAAGAACGTGATTCTCACGGGCGTAAGCTTCGATCCCGGCGAGCTCGGCAGCGCGGTAAGCGACGGAACGAAAATCGAATACGATTTCAATCCGAGGCTTGAGCGCATGTCGCACGGCACCGGAGACGTTTTCGCGTCAGTTTTCGCGGGCGCGGTCGTGCGCGGCAAAACGGCGCTTGAGGCGGCGTCTCTCGCGGCCGACATAGTCTGCGAGGCGATCCGCGTCACCGCCGACGATCACTGGTACGGGGTTTCGTTTGAAAAAGCGATTCCTGCTCTGGTTAAAGCCCTTTGCCGAGTCTGACGGCTTTTTGCGCTGAGAAGTGCGGATTTGTGGTAAAATATCCGTTATATGAATAAACGATACTTTATATCCTTGATTGCCGCCATGGTCGCCGGCGCCGGTTTCGGCGTCGAATGGATGAATGTCGTTCCCGATTCAAGAGTCGGAGGACGTATGGCGTCGTGCGGTTATCTTAAGGGTAAAGTCGTTCTTCTTGACGTGCGCGATTATTCCGAAAACGCCGAGGCGGCCCTGATGAAGCAGATACAGGACGTCTGGACCGCGTACAAGTCGAAGCGGTTTGTCGCGCTCGGTTCGCATATAGGACCCTCCGAGACCAGAGAAGCGGCGGGAAATCTGATAAAGTCTCTCCATCTTACATATTCGATTTATTCGGAAGTGGCCGTCAAAAACGATGAGGGTGCGGTCGAGGATCTTCAGCGCGGCGTTTATGTTTTCGATTCGACCGGGAAGCGTCTCTATTTCGGTAAGGACCCCCGCCAGGCTATGGGTATTGTCGGAAGCGCGATTTTCACGGAAAGCATACCCTCTTCAACGGCGGACTGGAAAGCGGTGCTGGATTATGAAATCGCCAATCTTCCCGGTCAGGCGTACTTAAGGATACGGGATTTGAAAAATCACAAGGATGTTCTTAAAAAACTTTCAAAGGAGTATCCCGACGATGTCAAGCGATATGCCGCGACCTGGCGCGAATACGGCGGGAACAGCGAAGTGAAGAAGCTCGCGAAACTCGTCGAAACGACGCGGCTTATCAAGGACCGCGACAAAAATTCCCGTGCCTCCAAAAGATTGAACGCGGCGACGCTTGAAAATCTCATCAGGCAGTATTCGGTTCTTACTCAAAGCGCAAACCCTTTTATAGCTCAAGAAGCGAAGAACTCTCTGGCGGACCTGAAGTTTGTCAAAGCGGAGTTGGGGAGATGAGAGACGGGAGATGGATTTTAAAAACGAAAGGAGAATGAAAATGAAAAGAACGTTGATGCTTTTTGCCGCATTTGCGGCGTTGGGCGCGTATGCGGTCTCATGGAAGGGCCTTGCGGACGCTAACTGGTATTCCGGACCGAAGATTACGGAAGCCGATCTTGCCGGCAAGGTCGTCATGGTCGATAAGTGGGGCGTCAACTGCCCTCCGTGCCGTGCTCTCCTGCCGAAGATGCAGGATGTCTGGCAAAGCTTCAAAAATAAGAATTTTATCCTTCTTGGTTCGCACTGTCAGGGACGTAGCGAGGCGAAGGTAAAGGAACTTGTGAAGACCAACAAGCTGACGTTTCCCATTTACGACTGGGCGGGACTCGCCGAGGGCGAACCTTCCTCCCGCGGCATCCCGTTCCTTTACGTCGTCAACCACCGCGGTAAAGTCGTCTACTCGGGCCATAATCATAACATGGCCATCGAGGCGGTGCAGGCGGCTATTCTGGCGCTTGATCTGCCCCCTACGCTTCTCGGGGACGTCGTTCTTGAAAAGAGGAGCCCATACAAGACGTTTGAGAAGCAGCTCGTTCTCGGCAAAAACATTTCCGCAGTCGTCAAGAGGCTCGAGAAGGACGTGAAGAACGCCGAGAAGCGCGCCGCCAAACAGTCCGACAAGGATAACGCCGAGGTCGCGGCAAAGATTCTTGCCGCCATTGAGGAGGCGCGTCGTGAAATTCCCGCCGAGATCGAGCTTAAGAAAAACTCCAACCCGGAGGATGCGTTGGAACTTTTAATCAACTATTCAAAGACATTTCCGAAGGACAGCGTTGAACTTAAAAAGCAGATTCCCGAATTGAGGAAGGCCGCCGCCGAGTGGAAAAAGGCGGAGAAGGCGAAAGAGGCGGAATCAAAGAAGCGCAAGTGAGATGAATAAGATGCAGAACATAACAGAAATTCTCGATCATAACGCCAAGACGTGGCCCGAGGACGTCGCGCTTGTCGAAATCAATCCGCAGGAACTTGAGTCGCGGCATACGACATGGCGCGAATATTCGCTCATCGAAAGCTCGCCGATCGAGGCTTTCAGAAGCGAAATGACATGGCGGGAGTTCAACGAGAAGGCCAACCGGTTTGCGAATTTTCTTTTGAGCCGCGGGCTCAAGCGAGGCGACAAGGTCGCGATTCTTCTTATGAACTGCATCGAGTGGCTGCCGATCTACTTCGGCGTTCTCAAGGCGGGCTGCATGGCCGTGCCGCTCAATTTCCGCTATACCGCGGAAGAGATCAAATACTGCATAAACCTCGCCGACGCCGACACTCTCGTTTTCGGGCCCGAGTTTACGGGCCGCGTCGAGCAGATCGCCGATCAGATACGCCACCTCAGAATGCGTCTTTACGTCGGCGGAGACTGTCCCAGTTTTGCCGAGAGCTATTCGGGCCTTGTGTCGTATGCATCTTCGCGCGCGCCTGCGATAACAATGAAGCCCGGGGATGACGCCGCTATTTATTTCTCGTCGGGCACTACGGGTTTTCCCAAGGCGATTGTTCTTACCCATGAGTGTCTTCTTCACAGCTGCAAAGTCGAGCAGAATCACCACGGACAGAAAAAGGAAGATACGTTTCTCTGCATTCCGCCACTGTACCATACCGGCGCGAAGATGCACTGGTTCGGAAGTTTCCTCGTCGGCGGGAAGGCGGTTCTTCTCAAGGGCGTCAAGCCGGAGTGGGTTTTGCGTGCCGTCAGCGAAGAGAAGTGTTCCATCGTCTGGCTTTTGGTGCCGTGGGCCCAGGATATTCTTGACGCGATCGACCGCGGCGACGTTAAGCTCGACGAGTACGATCTTTCGCGCTGGCGCCTTATGCACATCGGCGCCCAGCCCGTGCCGCCGGCTTTGATAAAGCGCTGGAAGAGCGTCTTTCCGCACCATGATTACGATACCAACTACGGCCTTTCCGAGTCGACCGGCCCGGGCGCCGTCCATCTCGGAGTTGAGAACATCGATCACGTCGGCGCAATCGGCGTCGCCGGTTACGGCTGGCGGACGAAGATAGTCGGCACCGACGGCGTTACGCCTGTAAAGCCGGGCGAAGTCGGCGAGCTAGCCCTTAAGGGCCCGGGTGTGATGAAGGAATATTACCGCAATCCCGAAGCGACCGCCGAAATCCTTAAAGAGGACGGTTGGCTTCTGACCGGAGATATGGCCGAAGAGCGCGACGGATTCATCTACCTCGTCGATCGCGCGAAGGATGTCATCATTTCCGGAGGCGAGAATCTCTACCCCGTTCAGATCGAAGACTTCCTGCGCGCCAATCCCGCCGTCAAGGATGTCGCGGTGATCGGGCTTCCCGATCCGCGTCTGGGGGAAATCGCGGCGGCCATCGTTTCGGTTAAGGAAGGGATGTCTCTTTCAGAGGACGACGTCAACGATTTCTGCCTCGCGCTGCCGCGTTACAAGCGCCCGCGCAAGATCATTTTCGCGGAAGTTCCGCGCAATCCGACCGGCAAGATCGAGAAGCCTCTTTTGCGGAAGCGCTACGGCGCCGATGCGCTCGTCGCCCAGCAGAACGGCATTCCCGCATAAGTTAAGCCGATGCGAGAGAAGCTTTCGTCGAGACTCGGGTTTCTGATGCTGGCGGCGGGAAGCGCCGTCGGGCTCGGGAACGTGTGGCGTTTTCCGTATGTCGTCGGCGAAAACGGCGGGGCGGCGTTTGTAATCGTCTATCTCGCGTTTCTCGCGCTTCTCGGTTTTCCTCTTCTCGCGGTCGAGCTCGGCATCGGACGCGGGGCCAACAGGAGCCTCGCCGCTGCTCTCGGTACGCTCGCTCCGGCGCGATACGCGACGATATGGCGCAGAACCGGCTCTTTTCTCGCCGCGGGATGTTTCGTTCTGATGATTTATTATACCGATGTATGCGGATGGCTTTTGAAATATGCGGGCGACTACGCGACGCTATCGCCTCCGGTCGGCGCGAATTCGTTCAGCGAACTGACGGCGAACTGGAAGGTCTGCGGAGCTTTTATGCTGGCGGCCGTCGCCGTCTCGACCTTTATTTGTCTGATCGGCGTCGTTAAAGGCGTAGAGCGCGTCACGAAGTGGATGATGCTTTCTCTTTTGGCGCTTCTTGTCGTTCTTGCGGTAAAGTCGCTTACGCTTTCCGGCGCGTCCGAGGGGCTTGCGTTCTATCTCAAGCCCGATTGGGCGAAGTTTATGGAGAATCCTCTCAAGTCGGTTTTTGCCGCGATGGGGCAGGCGTTCTTCACGCTTTCGCTCGGAATCGGATCGATGACCATCTGCGCGAGCTATGTAGGAGAAGATCACTCCCTGGTTAAAGAGTCGCTCGTGATTATCATCATCGATACGTTCGTCGCCTTGCTTGCGGGCCTTGTCATTTTTCCGGCATGCGCGACATACGGTGTCGAGTATACGTCAGGCCCTGGGCTTATCTTTGAAGCGTTGCCGAAGGTATTCGAGAAAATGCCCGGCGGTGTCGTTTGGGGATGCGTGTTTTTCATGTTTCTCGCTCTCGCCGCGCTTACTACCGTAATAGCGGTGTTTGAGTGTCTTATCGCGGGAATTATGGACGTGTTCGGCTTAAAGCGCGTCACAGCTTCTCTGATCGTCGGACTTACCGTGGCGACGCTCTCGATGCCGTGCGTCCTGTGGGAAAACGTTCTTGAATGGGAGGACTTCGCGGTAAGTCAGCTTTGGCTTCCGATAGGCGCTCTTATTCAGGCGGTATTCGTCGTTAATGGTACATTCGGCTGGGGCTGGGACAAGTTCCGCGCTGCCGTTTCGGTAGGCAGAGGTCTTAAGATGCCTTCGTTTATGAAATGGCATTATGTTCTTGTCGTTCCCGTTCTGATACTAATTGTTCTTGTCAGCGGATTTTTTAAAGACTGAACATTCTCTTGTTCGCCATATTCCCCGACTTCAATCCAGGATATTCCAGGGTTGTTTGCTGGGATATCACCAGTTTTTAGGATTGAATTTTCGTTGTATACCTGATTTCATTAGATGGAACTGATGTTTTATCATTTGAAAATCTGGAAAAGCGATTCAATATCCTGTACTACAGGAATTATTATTTAGCGTTAGTGGCTTCGCGCTCTGTTGTTGCTTGCCTGTTGCTATGCTATGTATAAATGCGGCCACGGATTTGGGCAACCGTGCTCCACTTTTGATATGGCCGATTTCTGCGTCCTCTAGACCCGCTCGCCAATCTTTAGATTTGGCTCGGGGTCGAGTCCTGCATAAATCGGCTCA
>JAFXEU010000047.1 GCA_017520845.1 Kiritimatiellia bacterium
AACATAGCATTTACTGCAATGCTAAGAAGTAAGACAAATCCATTTCGTACAAAGGCAGATTTGATCATAAACGGGGTGACTTACCCGATTAGTTTTCAATCGCCTCACCTATTGCGTTCTCTTCGCGTTGTTTCAAGAGGGTTAGACCATCCGCAACCCCGCCTCGCTGAAAGTTTAATTACTATAGGATTTTGTGTGCGCGTGCGTTAGGTTGTAATAGCCTGGTGCATAGAAGAGAATGTAGATGAGTACGATACCTTGCGAATAAGGTGGTTTGTTCTATGTGTATTAGACTTTACATTTCTTCGTGAGCGCAGCGAATAGCTTGGGGGACTCCCCCATTAGCGATAACGGCTGCGAGTCGAAACGGCCTCTTGCCCGACTGTCGGCTCGCCCTCTCGGTCGCTCGGGTTGGCGCACTATAATCGTGCGCCCCGCTTACGCGGCGGATACCCGGACACCTCCTGAAGCGACACCATATTTAAAAATGACTCAACGAAATAAAATCGCACCCTGTAATGTTTATGTTTCATCGGGCGGTCCGGCGTCGATGTTGCAGAAATTACAAAGAGGGTTGCAATCTTTACAAATGAATTTATATGATATATTTTGTAAAATTAATGAAAGTATATGAATACAATTAAGATAAAATTGCTGTTGATGGCGGGGATCTCTGTCGCGTTTCAGATTTGTGGTGTCGCAGATGGCGTTTCAACTTCTGCGCTGCCCAATACCGATGCGAACGATTGGGAAAATATGTCCGTAAATTCACGGAACAGGCTTCCTGCGAGAACGTATTCCGTGCCGCTGGCGAGCGAGAAGGACGCGCTCTCGGATAAGCTCGATGTCGATAGCCCGTATCGCATGTCGCTTAACGGGACGTGGAAGCTCTCCTGGGCGGGAGATCCGAAGCTGCGCGTTAAGGGGTTTGAGGCTGAAGACTTCGACGACGGCGATTGGTTTACGATTCCCGTTCCCGCATGCGTCGAGCTTCACGGCTTCGGCAGCCCCGGCTACGTTAACTGGCGTTATCCCCATAAACTCGATTGGCCGCGTATCCGCGACCGTCAGAGCGGCAAGGACGACTACAATCCCGTTTCGTCCTACCGCAGAAAGTTCACGCTCCCCGTGAACTGGAAATCTCGCCGCGTGATTCTTCGTTTCGACGGCGTTTACAGCGCCTACTACGTCTGGGTAAACGGCAGAAAGGTCGGTTATGCCGAAGATTCGAAACTCCCGAGTGAGTTCGACGTTACGGATTTCGTCAAGGAAGGCGAAAACACTCTCGCCGTCGAGGTTTACCGCTGGTGCGACGGCAGCTATCTCGAAGATCAGGATATGACGCGTTATTCGGGGATTTTCCGTGACGTTACGCTTTGGTCCATGCCTAAGGACGGAATCTGGGACTTTAACGTCAAAACCTGTCCTGTCGACGGATATGAAAACTGGAGTCTCGAGTTGGAGTTGGAGAATGGTGACGCGGCCTCCCTTTACGATGCGGAGAATAAGAAGGTAGCTGATCTTACTAAACTCTCCGACTCCCGCTTTAAACTCCAATTCAGGCCTCAGTTATGGAGCGCGGAGAAGCCGTATCTCTATACGCTCGTCGTCAGAAAGGGCGACGACATCCGTATGCGTCGAGTCGGTTTCAAGGATCAGAAAATCATCGGTAATGCGATTTACGTCAACGGGCGCAAAATCAAGTTCAGAGGCGTAAACCGCCATGAAACGAGCCCCGTTTACGGACGGTCAGTGACGCTCGACGAGATGATCAGGGATATTGAACTTATGAAGCGCTACAATTTCGACACCGTGCGCACGAGCCACTATCCGAACCATCGACTCTGGTACGATCTTTGCGACCGCTACGGTCTTTACGTTATGGCCGAGGCGAATGTCGAAGGGCATGAACCGATGTACGGCAAGCATGGACTCGGCAGGTTCAACGAGTGGAGGCATTCGATAGTCGAGCGCAACGAGCGAAACGTCCTCTTTTACCGCAACCATCCCTCCGTCGTATTCTGGTCTCTCGGCAACGAGACGGGCCACGGACCCTGCTTTACGGCTGCGATGGCCGCCGTTAAAGAAATCGATAATACCAGGATTGTGCAGTGGGAGCCCTGGAATAACGAGTCGGACGTCGACGCGCGCATGTATCGCTCGATCGCGTGGCTTGAACAGCGCGGCCGTCTCGGGGCCGGGTTGCCGCTTCTTTCGGAAAAGGAACTTGGCGAAAATATTCAGTTGAACGACTACAAAGGCAACCAGTCCGCAGATAAGCCGTTTTTCATGTGCGAGTACGCGCATGCGATGGGCAACGCGCTCGGTAATTTCGAGGAATATTGGCAGTTGTTCTATAAATACGACTCGTTGACGGGTGGGTGCATTTGGGACTGGGTCGATCAGGCGATCTGGAAGGAGACGAACCGCGTCGATCCATCCACCGGAAAGCGCGAGCGCTATCTCGCTTTCGGCGGCGACTTCGACGAATCGCCGAACGACGGACCGTTCAACTGCAACGGCCTTATTACCGCCGAGCGCAAGGTTACGCCTAAACTCATTGAGGCGGCCCATGTTCAGCGTTATCTCGCGGTCGATTCGTCCTTTACTCTTCATAACCGCTACGCGTTCACGTCTGCGGATGAATTTTCAGGCTCGTGGGAACTTGTCGCGGACGGAAAGATTGTAAAGAAGGGTGAGTTCTCCGTTCCCGCTGTTAAGCCTCTCTCGAGCGGAAAGCTTCCTTTCTCGGCGGACGATTTCGCGGGTGAGGGCGAGAGATTTCTCAATATCTCTTTCGCGCTCAAGAACGACACGCCCTGGGCGAAGAAAGGGTGGATCGTCGCCCGCAATCAGATAGCGATTCCCTCGGCTGTTGTTGAAAAAAAATCCGCTGCCAAACCTAAAGATATTGAAGTAGAAGAAACAAGTCGTGAAATCGCCGTTGTCTCTGGGCGTACACGCGTTGTTTTCGATCGTGCGACGGGAGCGGTTAAGGAGCTTGCGATGAACGGCAAGGCCGTTCTGCGCGCTCCCGCCGAAGGAGTTCTCCCCGGCCCCGTCGTCACATGCCAGCGCGCTTTCGTCGATAATGACGTCTGGCTCTCAGGTCATCAGCATATGACGCCGATGTATTACGGATCGTTCCCCGCCTCCGGTCTTACGCAGTTAAGGTATCACGCAAGACCGATAAAGATAGAGAACCGTTCGATAGTCGTCACGACTGAAATTACCGGCTCGAAATCCGCCGGATTCACACATGAGGCGCGGTGGACGTTTATGGACGACGGAGCTGTCGAGATGAAGAACCGCATTGTTCCGCACGGCACGATGCCGATCGCTCTGCCGCGCCTCGGGCTGTCGATGATTCTTGACAAGAGCCTTGAAAACATGCGCTGGTACGGGCGCGGACCACACGAGAATTACGTGGACCGTTTTACGTCGGCTTTCTTCGGTCTTTGGAAGTCAACGGTGAGCGAACAGTATGTCGACTATATCCGCCCTCAGGACAACGGCTTTAAGAGCGATGTAAGATGGGTTGAATTTATGGACAGTGCCGGCGCAGGCGTCAGGTTCTCGTCCGATAATCCGATGTTCGTTCAGGCGCTTCACTATCAGATGGAGGATATGCTCTATTCGCGTCACCGCGCCGAACAGTCGCGTCGGCGCATTCCGCTCGTAAAGCGTCCTGAAATCTATCTCAATCTCGATTTGAGGCAGCTCGGTCTCGGCGGCAATTCCTGCGGCCCGAAGCCGCTCGGAAAATACATTTTCCCGATAAAGGAAGAAAATTGGACCGTCCGCATGGATCCGGTCATTAGATAAGAAGGAGAAAAAATGAACGTTAAAAGAAAAGCTTTGGCGGCGTTGATCGTCACGGCGGCGGTGTTTTCGTCACACGCCTCTTTGGAGCGTCCTGTTATCGCGTTTTACGTTTCGCCCGACGGCTCGGACGTGAATTCCGGTACGAGGGCGTCTCCCGTTAAAACGCCTCATCGCGCCGTTGAACTCGCATGCGCGGTAAAGAGCGACGCGAAGCGCGAAATCGTTTTCCTAGACGGTTATTACGAACTTGAAAAGACGATTGCGCTTCCCGCTGAAAGTCACGATTTTACTTTTAGGGCCGAAAATCGCGGCAAGGCCGTCCTTTCAGGTGCGATGAGGGTTACCGGATGGCGGACCGATGCTCTGGATTCGCGTTTTATAACGGCCGATCTTCCCTTTAAATCTCCCGGGAAACTTCGGTATTACTTCATGGTTAATGGCAAGTCCGCGAGCCTTTCCGTCTATCCGCAGGGCGTAAACATCGTATGTCCCGCCGAATTGGGAGAAGGAAAGAATTTCACGAGCCTTCCTTATGATCCTAAGTCGTTCCCGGAAGGCTTCGACATTGCCTCTCTCGATCTTGAAAGCACCTGGGTCGTCGTTCCGCAGGAATGGGCCTCTACGCGCAGCTACATCGCGACGAACGATGTAGCCAATAAGCGCTTTATTCTCAAGACGAAGACGAATATGGCCATCGGCAAGTACAATACCGGCTTTAAAATCTGCAATTCCCGTCTCGGAATGCTCGATCCAGGCGATTGGATGTTCGATCAGCGCGAATCGAAAATCATATATTATCCGCGAGAGGGCGAGAAGCCGAATGAAATTTTCAGCACGATTTCCCGTCTTCCCGCCATTTTCGATTTAAGAAGCAGCCATAACTGCACGATCGACGGTCTCGTCATGGAGGGCTGTTTCAATCCGACAGGAAGCGGTGCGTATTCGAACGGTCCCATGGCGGCGGCGGTTTCCGCAAGGTACTGCCCGTATCTCACGGTCAAGAACTGCGAAGTGCGCAATTCCGGCGGCGGCGGAATTTATATGCTGAAGCCCAACCGCGTTGTGATCGACGACAATTATATTCACGATGTTTCTTCAACCGGCATCAACTTCATAGACGGAGGCGAAGGCCACTGCAAAGTCCGCGGCAATGTTCTCAGGAATATGCACTCCGGCATCTATATGCAGACGCCCGCCATTGAGTGCATCGGCAACAAGGTCAGTGAAATAGGTCGCAGCGCTCTTACGCTTTGGGGACGCTTTAGCGTCGTCGCTTCCAACGAACTCAGAAACGCCATGCTCCGCAGTCGCGACGGCGGCGCCCTTTATGGAGCGTACGATTACTCTCTCGTAAAGGACAATCTCGTGAAGTACGACAATTACAGCTCGTGGCCGGGTCTCTATGCCGACGAGGGATCTCAGCATACCGTTTTCACCGGAAACAGGATCGAGGGCCTTTTCTGGCCGATGCACATGCATCAGTCGTACGGTATCGTCATATCAAACAATGTCTATAAATACGACGGCGCGATGCGCTGGTCTTTCCAGGGAGGGTGGCGCAACCGTTTCGTCGACAACAAGATCTATACGAAAGATCCGATCGTCTCCGATCCATATCTCGCGAATTGCTCCGAATGGGCGAGGAACGAGGTTTACCTCAGGAAAAAAGGGAAGAAGAACGAGTATGCTTTGAGCAAAACTCTGACGCTTGAGCGGAAAAAGGCCGAGCTTCGCCCCGATATCGTCATTCCTCTCAACGGCGCTTTGGAGCACGATCCCAAGGGACCTCAGATCGACGCCAAGCGTTCCAAGGGCGAATATCCGATCAACTGGAGAAAATCGGTATGGTTCAACGTAGGATCGGACGGTTATCCCGAGCCGGGAACCCAGCCCGGAAACACGCTGAGCTATTCTCACGACGACAAGTACGTGTACTTCTATATCTTTCTGAAGAACCCTATGCTTACGCCTTATCCCGGAATGAAGAATACAGGAAACGTCTGGGGCGTTCACGACGCGATACGGCTTTATTTCGGAAAGACGATGACAGTAACTCTTTTCTGGACCGGTAAAAGCGTCGTCGAGGGTTCGACTTACGTATTGCCCGAGGGCGATTTCAAGGTGCGTGATTCCGGATGGTGGAACGGTTCGACCATGGAGCTGCGACTCCCGATTGATGTTGTCGGATTTGAGTCTGAAGCCCGCGGCAGATCGACGCTCTTCAACGCCGAGACGTACAATGCCGATCATGACGCCTACCGCTATGTATTTAGAACCGATGGCGGGAATGTCCGTACCGGGCATCTCGTTATTCCGACAGAACCCGTCAAGGAGATCAAGTGATGAAGACTATCCGTTCAGCAGTTTTGGCCGCGGTGTGCGCGTTTTCGGTTTTCTCTGGAGTTTCCGCCGAGACGGTTAAAGAGGCCCGTGCCCGTTTCGAGGCTTCACATCTCGACGTTTTCAGGGGGCGTAAGGCGAAACCTGCGGAGACCGTCGCCGACGAACTGCGCTACGACAGGGCGAAGGGCGTTGGGCAATGGCGCTTTATGCTCCAGGTCTCGACCGACGACCGCGTAAGATTCATCGACGCTAAATTTTCCTCAGGAAAGTTCATTTCGGGCGATCTGCACGTTTTTGGTCTCGAGAGCGCGAAACTTGATGCGGACGACTTCGATCTTCTGAAGCGTGATTTCGTTATGGCGGCTTCAAAGATTGGCTCGGAGCCGTCTTCGCCCGTCGTCATCCACCGTTCGCGCAAAAACAGGCTTAAACGTACCGCAAGCTGGAAGGAAGTCAGGAATTTCAGGCTTAATCCCATCAGCGATCTGTGGGGGGCTTTCCCCTCCGTAATAAAACAGCGCGGCATAAAGGTCGATTCGCTCGCCTGCACGGTTGATTACGAGTCCAAGGACGGCGTAAAGGGGTCTCTCGGAAAATTCGTCAACGTTTCGAAAAAAAGCTCGTACAACGAGGCCGCGCTCCACAAGGCGATTGTTAAAATCCATGCCGATGCGGGATCGGATACGACGAAAATCAATATGCGTAAAGCGGTTGACCTTTATATCGGCGCGCGTCTTAAATATACGCCTGTAGACTGAAATCAGAGGAACGAAAAAATGAAAATGAAAATATTATCCGTTTTGGCCGGCGTCGCCGCGGCTGCCGGTTGCACGTTCTCCGGACCTAAGGCGGAAAACGTCTCGTGCGGCGTGACGGGCGGGGGAACCGCCGAGATTTCAAAGGCCATTCCTCCCGTTTCGGGTACGGGCGGTCTGCGCCGCCCGGGACCGGCGAGAGTCATGGTCATAGGAGCGCATCCTGACGATGCCGACATATTCTGCGGAGGTTTGGCTCTAAGGCTCATTGATCGGGGCTTCAAGGTTAAGTTCGTCTCCATGACGGACGGACGAATGGGGCATCATATCTATTCTCCCGACGAGACGGCGAAAGTGCGCCGCAGAGAAACCCTCGAGGCCGCGCGGCGCATGGAACTCGACGGTTACGACATTTACGGCTATCCCGACTGCGGTCTTTTTCCGACAGATGAGGCTCGCAAGAATGTAGCTCGCAAAATTCGCGAATATCAGCCTGACTACATTATTACCCACAGAACGTGCGACTATCACGCCGATCACCGCGCGACCGGTCAGCTCGTCACCGACGCATGCTATCTTTTAGGTGTTCCGCACTGGTGTCCCGAAGTCCCGGCGCAGCGTCACCGCCCGGTGATTTTTTACATGACCGACGCGTTCACGAATCCGCGCCCGATCAGGCCTGATCTGATGTTCGATGTCGATAACTACATCGAAAGGCTCTGCGACGGTCTCGATGCCCAGGGTTCGCAGATTTATGAGTGGCTTCCGTGGGATTCCGACCGTGAAAAAACCGTTGCCGCGCTCGGCGACCGCTCGGATATAAAAACGCGCAACGAATATATAAACAGGTACACGTTCGGACGCAAGCGAGCCGACGCTAAGCGTTTCGCAGAAGTCTGGAAGGAGAGGAATCCAAATCTTCCTCTTCCGAAAAATCTCGAGGTTTACGAAATCAGCGAATACGGCAGAAGACCGTCGAAGGCGGAGTTGAAGTTTCTCCGCGAATAGCCGTTAGCCGTTGGCGGTTTTCGCTTTTTCGCGGACTTTCATCGGGCTTTTGCCGTAAGCTGCGGTGAAAGATCGGGTAAAGTATTGGATTGAAGAGAATCCGGACAGTTTGAAAACCGCTGAAAAGGGCAGATCCGTGGATACGACGAGTCTGTGAGCTTCTCTCAGACGGGCGCCGGCGATCTCTTTCGCGACCGTCGAATCAAGAGCTTCGCGGAATGCCTGGTCGACAACGGTATGCGAGCGGTTGACATGACTGTATACGTCGGAGGCTGAGATTCCCCTGTGGACGTTTTTTGTTATGAAAACGAGAGCGTCCGACACCCATGGAGGATTGAGCGTAAATATCTCGGTCGAAGCGCGGGTCACGATCTGCCCCGGGTTTACGCGGATGATCGGTTCGACCTGTTCGCCGTTCATCATTTTAGAGAGCGTTTGGGCGGCCTTGCGCCCGATGCCGTAAGCGTTGGGGTTGATGCTGGAAATACTCGGAGATGAGAAAGTGCAGAGCATTTTGTCATCGTCAACGCCCAGAATCGCGATTTCAGACGGAACATTCACTCCGGTTTCCCGGCATGCCGTGATAAGCTGGTGCGCTCTCAAATCGTGCGAGCAGAATACGGCGATCGGTTTCGGGATTTTTTTTATGAAGTTTACGATCGAACGCTTTTCATCGCCGGCGTCGTACTTTTCCTTCAGCAGGACGGCCGATTCGAAATTGAGCATCGCTGATTTCGGCGTTTTGTAGACGAAGCATTTTTTGCGATGCAATCGAAGGCATTCCAGGAAGGCGTCGCGCCGCATATCGGAATAGGCGGCTCCCTCATGTCCGAAGAATCCGAAGGATGTGAAGTGGTGCTGGAGAAAATGTCTGGCCGCCATCTGCCCGATTTTTGTCGGGTTCTGCATGACGCGCACGAATGGCGACGCGGTCATTTTTTCAAAAAGATCAATTACCGGCTTTTTTGTCGCGGCAAAAGTATCGACGATTTTTTGATTGATCGCGCGGATGATGAATCCGTCGAATTTTCCTGCGATAGACGGATTTATGCTCGACTCGAAGTCAAGCATCGTCAGCGACCAGTCTTTGCATTCTTGGGCATGGTGAATTATGCCGGAGCAGAGATCACGGCTGAAAGCCCGTTCACGTTCAATTAAAATGCCGATATTTTTCATTATGATATGATTGTACCATAAGAATTGCCAGCTTGCAATTATTACAATCGCTTTTGCAATCATTACAAATGACTGGATATAAGTGAATTGAGTATAATATTTCCGATAATTCTAATGAAAGGAAACTTGTAATGAGAACATTGGCACCCTTTGGCGGTATCGCTATTCTTTCGCTTTGTATGTCTTTTCCGGTATTTGCTTCTGAACAGATTAAGACCGATGCCGATGGCTACACGCCCATTTTTGACGGTAAAACTCTTAACGGCTGGTCTATTAAGGGCGGCGAAAACCGCTTTGCCGTCGAAGACGGCTGTATCGTCGGCAGGGGCGTTCCGAGCGACATCGGAATAAACACGTTTCTCGTTACCGATAAGAAATATTCCGATTTTGATTTGAAGGTCGATTTTAAGATCATCGGCGGCAATTCCGGCGTCCAGTTTCGCTCTACCGACAAGCCTTCGCGTTTTCCGCCGCGCCGTCTTGTGTACGGCTATCAGGCTGAGATAACGCCGAACGGTGCTTCGACGGGCCGCATTTACGACGAGGAAAGACGCGGTTATGTCAACGGTAAAATCTGGCTCGACACCGATCTTACTCCCAAAGACCGTCTCGATGCGGCGAAGGCCTCGTTCAAGAAACAGGACTGGAACGAGATGCGTGTCGTCTGCCGCGGTTCCAGAATTATGACGTACCTCAACGGTAACCTCGTCGTCGATATGACGGACGATTTGGATAAGAGCGGCTTTATCGGACTTCAGGTTCATTTTCAGCGTCGTCCGAAAGACGGCCAAAAGTTTGTTCCCGGCGTTGCCATGTTCAGGAACATACGCATAAAAGAGCTTTGATTCGCACGGCAAATGAAATATACGATGAGAAAGCGTTTTATTTTTATTTCTTTTGTAGCAGCCGCCGTTAGCATGGCTTTTGATCTCTGGGCGGTATCTGAAAACGGGCGGAGCGGCAGCTTATCTGAATATGTCAACCCGATGATAGGTACGGGTAATGGCGGTAATACATTCCCGGGCCCCGTCTGGCCGATGGGAATGGTGCAGCCGGGCCCCGATACATCGCTTGTCTTAATGCCTCACGATCATAATCCGGCCGATTTTTCCCAAGCGCTCGATTACCGCAGCATGTGTAACGGGTACGACCCGAGGTCCGATGTTCTTCTTGGCTTTACCCAGACCCACCTTTCCGGGACGGGATGTACCGATCTTCAGGACTTTCTCCTGCTTCCTTTTACGGGAGCGTATCCGACGAACGAAACTCAGCGGTTTGTCGCTAAAATGGATAAGAAGAGCGAGACGGCGAGCGCAGGATATTACGCCGTGTCGCTTCCTGAGCATTCAGTCCGCGCGGAGATTACTTCTTCAAAGCGCGTCGCCTACCACCGCTATACTTTTGAAAAAGGCGGGCGCGTACATATATTTTTCGACTGTCAGGCAGGATCCTTCGCATGGTGGATGATGCAGGATCCGAATCATCCCCGTCATCGCGTGGTATGGTCTCAGTCTAAGATCAACGGTGATGACGCTTCAATAGAAGCGTACAACCGCGTTACCTGCTGGAACCGAGAGCGGGAAATTTTTACCAGGATCGAGTTTTCCAAAAAGCCCGTTTCGTGGTGTGAAGTTCCCCATCACTTCAAGGCGGGTCGCCGATACGTGCTCGATTTCGATGTCGAGCCGGGCGAGGCGATTGTGGCCAAGGCCGCCGTTTCATCGGTCGATTTCGCCGGAGCGCGTAAAAATCTCGCTTCAGATCCGGAGGGTTTTGATTTTGACGCGCGGAGGAAGGACTGTGTCCGCGCCTGGGACGCGGTTCTTTCATGCGCGGTGGCTGAGGGTGACGACAACGCCAAGAGGCTTTTTTATACGGCTCTCTATCATGCGTACGTGCAGCCTAATCTCTTCAGCGATGTGGACGGCAGATGCCGCTTTCAGGATTTCGGCCGCTACGGAAAAACGGTCAGCAGGATTCATACCGCGACATCTACCGACGTTTACACGACGCTTTCAACGTGGGATACATATCGTGCGGCTCATCCGCTTTATACGATCCTTACTCCAAAAATGGCCGGAGCCGTGGCGGAAACGATGCTTGAGTGGTGCGACGAAATGGGCAAGATGCCTAAGTGGCAGATGTTCGGCGGAGAGAACTACTGCATGATCGGGCCGCATTCCATTACGATTGTCGCCGACGCGCTGACTAAGGGGCTTATGAAGTCATCGCCGAAGCGTGTTCTTGATGCCGTTGAAAAAACCAACAGAGCCCACAACGGCATGGGCAACGGGAAAAGTCTGTGGGATGTTTATTACGACAAAATCGGATACCTGCCTTGTGACAAACGCTGGTCGAGCGTTTCGGATACGTTGGAGTGGGGTATGGTCGATTACGCGGCGATGCGCGTGGCCGAACTTGCGCAAGATGCGCAAAAAGCCGCATATCACCG
Source organism: Kiritimatiellia bacterium (assembly GCA_017520845.1). Lineage (GTDB taxonomy): Bacteria > Verrucomicrobiota > Kiritimatiellia > RFP12 > UBA1067 > UBA1067. The sequence continues at coordinate 11,560 of JAFXEU010000047.1, forward strand.
GAAGCATCTTAAAAACTACAGGAATCTCTACGATGCCGACAGCGGGCTCATGCGCGGGCGTAAGGCGGACGGGTCGTGGCGTACGCCGTTCGAGCCCTACCGGCAGTGGCCCGCGAAGGGTGACTGGAACGACTACACCGAGGGCGGCGCGATGCAGTATTCCTGGCACGTGATGTGGGATCCCGAGGGTCTTGTGGAGCTTCACGGCGGGAGGGAGAAGTTTGCCGCGTGTCTCGAAAAGCTCTTTACGGATAATACCGAAGTGCCGGCCGATCAGAAGACCGGCGAATGTTCGGGGACTATCGGCCAGTTCGCTTTAGGCAACGAACACGATCAGCACGTACCTTATCTTTGGCAGTACGCGGGCAGGCCCGACCGCGCGGCCGAAATCGTGCGGGAGCTGTGCGAGCGCTACTTTTTCGACGGAACCGACGGACTCTGCGGCAACGACGACTGCGGGCAGATCAGCTCGTGGTATGTTTTCGCCTGTCTTGGCTTTTATCCTCTCAATCCGGTCGGCGGAGAATACGTCGTAGGCGCCCCGCAACTGCCCAAGGTTACGCTTAATCTTGAAAACGGCAAAACATTTACCGTCATCGCGAAGAGTCTTTCGCGCGAGAACAGGTATGTTAAGAGTATAACCTTAAACGGCAGAAAAATGAACGGTTTTATTGTAAAACATTCTGACATTTTCAACGGTGGTGAACTGGTTTTTGAAATGACTGACAAAAGGTGACAAATGAAAAAAATTCTAATAGTCCTTTGTGCTCTATCAGCACTGAACGGTTTCTGCGCCCCAAAAGCGGCTTCGCCTTTCGCGGCGAAAGATGCGGCCCGGGCGTCGTTCAACAAACTTCACGGTGAAGTGTTCCGCGGCACTAAGGCGCTCGATTACCGCGTGATTGACGGCGAGGCGCGTTTTGACTGTGCCAAAGGCGACAATAAATGGATTTTCGCCATGCCGCTTAAATACGACAGCCGCGTAAAATTCGTTAAAGCCCGGTTTAAGGACGGGAAGTTCATTTCGGGCGAGCTTATGAAGTTCGGCCTTAAGAGCGAGATTCTCGATGAAAATGCTTTCGCCGCATTGCGGTACGAAAGTGCCATGCTCGCTATCAAGGCAGGTGAAGGCGGCAAGGGGCGCTATGTCGCGTTCTATCCCGCAGGCAAGGTTAAGGAATCGGTACAGAACAATATTATTCCGCATGGAAACAATATAATGCTCGATCCCGATAGGTATTATCTCGGTAGACTCTGCGGTATCGACCGCGTGCTCGGCGTCAGTATGAAGGAAGTAAAATATGTCTACACGATCACTACCGCGGACGGAGATGTGATAGATGTCGGTTCGGAGAAAAAGGGATATCGGATGGTGGGTATTGTGCGCAGAGCCCTTGAGAAAAAGTATCCGGAAAAGAAGGGGCTTTTTTCAGATCGGGATATTGTAGATATGTATTGCACGGCGATTGTTACGTATAAACCCGTGCCTAAGAACGGGCAAAAGGCGAAGTAAAACGTAAAGTAAAGGACGAAGAAAATGAACACTTTTTTTGCGGGAGTTTTGGCGGCGACGGTCTGGATGGCCCCGGACGGCAATGATGTTACAGGCGACGGATCCAAGGAAAAGCCCGTAGCGACGCTCCAGAAGGCCGTTGACGTCACGAGAAATATTCTTTCCGACGAGGATAAGACGATTGTCGTAAAGGATGGGCTTTATCGTTTTGACAGGAGTGTAGCTCTTCTCGGAGGCGACGCCGGTCTTGAAATTAAGGCGGAAAACAAGGGTAAGGCCGTGTTCACAGGCGCCAAGAGCGTTTCCAGCTGGACGGTCGACCCCAAGGATAGGCGTTTTCTCGTAGCTGATTTCCCGTTCAAAGCGAAAGACGGCTGGATGTATTCGTTCGTCGTCAACGGCGAGCGCGCGACATTCTCCTGCTTTCCCCAGGGTATAGGACGCAAGACTCTTCCGTATATCGCGAGCCATAACGAAATAGCGAAAAACAACAGGCGCGTCATACGTTATGACCGCAGAACGCTTCCCCGGCCGGATTCCTTTAAGGATCTCGATTTGACAAGTGTAAAGCTCTACATTCCCCAGGAGTGGGATTCCGTCTCCACTTTTATTGCGACGAACGATTGGGAGAACGGCGTTTTTTATCTCGCGAAGAGAACGCCCATGCCGATAGGCAGATTTAATCAGGGCTACAAAATATACAATTCCCGCGTCGGGATGACGCATCCCGGGTGCTGGATGTATTCTATCGGCGACAATAAAATCTATTATTGGCCGCGTGAAGGCGAAACGGCCGAAAACATCAAAGGCGAGGTGAGCGCGATCAACCAGATCCTTTCGCTCGGCAAATCCCACAACATCGCTCTGCGCGGTCTCGTTTTCGAAGGCTGCGCGAAAGCCGACAGGATGGATGCCCTGACCGGTGCCGCCGTGCGAGGCTGCACAGGGGCGGTCGTCGAGGACTGCGAGTTCAGGCATGTTGCCGGAAACGGCTGGGCGACATATCACAACAAGGGTCAGACAATCCGCCGCAATCACGCCCATCATCTCGACGGAACGGGTTTTTGGACTTACGGTGGAGGCGATACGCTTTTCGAGGAGAATGAGACGCATCATCTTTCGACGGGCCTCAACTTTTACTCCGACGTTAAAGTTATCCGCAACCACGTCCACCATACCTGGCATATCGGCATGAGCGCTTGGTCGTGCGATTCGCTTATCGCGTCGAATCATATCCACCACACGATGCTCGTCTCGCGCGACGGCGGCGGGCTTTACGGCGGACAGACGAGGTGTCTCTTTATCGGCAACTACTGCCACGACAACGGAGACTGGCCGGGACTTTACAATGATGAAGGAGGGCAGTATTCGACGTATACCGGCAATGTTTTCGAAGAGAGCTATTGGCCGTTCCACATGCACGACTGCTATGGGATAACCGTTACCAACAACACGTTCATCGGGCGCAACGGAATGCTTTTCTCGTTCCAGGGCTCTACGCATTGCGTCTTCAAGGATAATGTGATTCGGACCGCGATGCCCATCGACGGCGCCCCGGAGCTCGTCAACTGCGATATTTGGGATAATGAAGTGCAGTATATTCAGGAAGACGGCTCTATCGTCACCAATCGCCTTTCTTTCCCGAAAAAACCTCAAGCGCCCGCGCCATCGGCTCAGGCCTGCGAGATGAGCATGTCGCCGATAGACGAAGCGACCGGCGCGTGGACGGGTAAAGGTTTTCGCGGAGGGCGAGGCGTCAATTGCAATCGAGATATCAACGGCATTCTTGTTTCGGGAGTTCCCGGTGGCGGAGCGAAGTTCGGATTTTTCGGAGAATGGCTTTACGTTACGGGCAATTACGAGTATAACAAGGTTACTCCCTATAACGGCTGCTACAACAATTCGGGACATGTCTGGGGCGTCAACGACGGCGTGAGATTCCTCTTTAAGGATTTTCACGTTGATGTTCATTTTGACGCCACAAACCGCAGCAACTGCGGAACGTTCATCGTCTCGGACGGCTCCTTTGAATGCGATAGAACCGTCTGCGGCGCAAGATCAAGTAGAGGCGCCGGCGCGGGCGGAAGGCTTTACCAGTTCCGCATTCCTCTCAAGCGTCTCGGGATCGATCCGAAGAACGCTCTCGGCGCGAAAGTTCCAATGAACGTCATTTTCTACAACGGCGATCATCGCGAATACAAGTATTATTCAACGCCCGTGAAGAAGGGGTTTTTCGCCTCCATGTTCGGCGATGATTATGATTATCTGACTGGGGCTTTGGAGTTTACGCCTTTTGTGCGCAACAACTATTCGCTCGTCAATCTTCAGGAAGGGACCGTCGATCGTCCCGACCGCACTCCGGCTGGAATGTTCAGAGATTCCGATCAGCATTTCGGTATCAATACCGTGGCGCGTCCCGACGATGATTTCCGTCGCGACGGAAAGAGCGGATATGACGCTCTCGATGAGTTTGTGCGCGGCTTTTCAATCCGCCACCGCGATGCGAAGGGCGGGAAGTGGGTGCAGGATTTCACCATTCTGCCTTTCCGTGATGAAGATGCTCCCGGTGACGGCGTCTTTACGAAAAAGATGGAGAAGGCGGCCGAATATTCCGAAAGCGGAAAAAATCCTGGGTATTATTTCACGAAGTTCGAACAGTGGCAGTTGGGGACCGGCTTTACCTCGTCCACGAATTGCGCCTACGCTTTGTTCACGCATACGAAGGGCGGAATCATGAGCGTTTACTTCGATACGCAGGACGGACCTGACGCGAAGGTGCTTTCCCACGAGGGAGAGTTTAAGGACGGCGTATTCGAGGGGCATAGCCGCGTGAAGGGATTTGACGATAAAGAGCGCGATGTCTATGTCAAAATGGAGTTTACTCTCAAGCCTGTTAAAGTGCGCACGATGAAGCCGAACGGCAAGTCTGGTACGCGCTATATTCTTGATTTTATGATAAAGCCGCGACAGAGGTTTTATTTAAAGGCGGCGGTATCTTCAAAGTCTTTCGATGATGCCCGCAGGAAATTCGCTTCAGATGAGCCGACCAAGGGCTTCTATTACTGGACGGCTGCGGCCAAGGCTGATTGGAAGTCGTATTTTGAAGCGATACCCCACGAAGGTACCGATGAGGAACATAAGAAGTTCTATATCGACAGATATTTCGAAATGATCAAGTGAAATGAAAAGAGTTATTGTTTTTTTGGTTTCGGCTGTTGCCTTTTTGATACCTGCAATGGCGGGTGTCTTGTCATGTGAGCGCATAATCCGACCTGCGCGTGTTTCGCGCGGAGAAACGAATATTAAAAGACTCTCGCTTTTCGACAGCGCCGCGTGGATAACCCATCCCGATTTAAAAAATGAAACGGTTCCTCCGGCCTTGCGTGTTGTGCGCTTCAGACGCGAATTCACCGTAGACAGGTCAAATCCGACATTTGAGATCGACGTTTCGGCCGATGAGAGGTTTTATCTTATGTGCGACGGTGTTTTTATGGCGCGCGGGCCGCACAGAGGAACGCCGGATAACTGGATGTTCCAAAGTTACAGGCTTACTTTGACTCCGGGTCGTCACGTCATGGAGGCGGTCGTATGGAAGCATTCATCCGGATGCGCTCCCCGTGCGCAATTGTCGTTGCGTCTTGGATTTGCGCTTGCCGCTTCAGGGCTGTACGCCGATAAACTGACGACCGGTCTCGTCGACTGGGATGTCGGAATCGTCAACGGGGTGACGGAAAACGGCTTCGGGGGCGGCTCATGGGGCTGCGGCGTCCAAAACAAGGCGGTAGGTTCAGGAATTTATACTCTTATTCCCGATGAGTGGAAAAAGTCCGTTGCCGTTAGAGCGTCAGTCCGCAGGGTGCCTACGCGCAGCGGAACGCGAACCCGTCTTTGGCATGCGTATCCTTCGCAATTGAAAGATCAGATGTCAAGGCGCATACCTGTCGGCAAATGCGTGAACGGAGATCTTACGCTTCCGAAAATTTTTAAGCCTGATACGGTGGTGACGAATATCATAGATCTCGGTGAATACCGCGCCGGCTATCCGGAACTGATCGTTTCCGGCGGACGAGGAGCGTCTGTCGAGTGGAAGTGGGCGGAGGCTCTTGTGGACCCCAAAGACAATTTAAAGCATAACAGGGGCGAATGGAAGGGTAAAGTGTTTGACGGTTTCGGCGATACGTTCATTTCAGACGGACGCGAAAACGCCGAATTCTCTTCGTCATGGTTCAGATGCGGGCGTTGGTGCTGTGTTATAGTAAAAACCCGGGATGAGCCTCTCGTAATAAAAGGTCTTTCGATCATCGAATCGCGTTATCCTCTTGAATGTGAAGGTTCATTTTCCGCAGGCGGACTGGACGGCATATCGGAGATTCAGGATATTTGCGTGCGCAGTATGCAGATGTGCTCCCATGAGATGCTTTTCGACTGTCCGTTCTACGAGCAGCAGATGTATCCCGGGGATACGCGTACGCAGCTTAATGTGATTTCGGCGATGACATCCGATGATGCGCTTGTGCGCAGAGCGATTGAATTTTACGATCTGGCGAAATCAAGCGACGGGCTGGTGCCGTTTAACTTTCCGTCATGGGGAGGGCAGGAAGGACTGTCGTACACGCTTTGCTATCTGCTGATGTATTCCGATTACGTCATGCTCCATTCCGACCGTGAATGGCTTAAGGCGCGGCTGCCCGGAATGCGCAATACTCTTTCAGCCGTAGAGTATTATACTCGTGACGACGGGCTTTTGGCTGAAGTTCCGGGGTGGACGTTTATTGACTGGCCCGAAAGCGAGGATTGGATTTTCGGTACGCCTCCGGGAGGACGTGACGGACGGGCGATAGGACCGCTTAACGGATATTGGCTTTTGGCGTTGCGCGGCGCGGTAAGAGTCGAAGAGGCGATGGGCAATCATGCTATGGCCTCTCATTGGAGAAGTCTCGCAGAGAAGGTTGCCGATTCGTGCCAGAGAGAGTTTTGGGATGAAAAAAGAGGGCTCTTCGCGGATAACTCGGACAGACGTCATTTCTCGGAGCATACTCAGGCTCTTATGCTGCTCGCGGACGCGGCAAAGGGTGAAAAGGCTCTCAGGTGCTTCGAGAATCTTATTTCCGATAAGGATCTTGTACGCGCCACCGTTTATTTTAAGTACTATCTTTTTGAGACATACTTTAAGTTTTCGCGCGGGGATATTTTTTTGAAGGATCTTGATTTATGGCGCAGTTATGTCGCGCTTGGCGCGACCACCTGTCTTGAATGTCCCGAAACCGCAGCGAAAAGCGCCCGCAGCGATTGCCATGCATGGGGTGCTCATCCGGTATATTTTCTGCGCGCCCGAATCGCCGGCATCATGCCTCTTGAACCGTATTTCGAAAAGGTCCGCATCGCGCCGCAGCCGTCAGGGTTGAAGTCGATTAAGGCTGAATGGCCGCATCCGTCCGGAAAGATGATTTCTGTTGATCTTACTTTCAACGGGGATGTCGCGTCCGGAACTGTTTCGACTCCGGTTCCTGGTGTTTTTGAATGGAAGGGGCGCAGTATTCCGCTTGAAATCGGTAAAAATCATCTTTAAAAATGTGAAGGTATGATATAGTTCTTTCTTTTTACATGATTTTACATTCATTCGTGAGCGTAGCGAACGAAGGGAAAGACTTTTAGGGTATGATGAATCGCGCTGCAAATATTGCAATGAAAATTGCAAGTTTTACAATTGAATAAGGGAGTTGGTGTGTGTATAATGTTTATATTAAACTAAATATAACAATTCATTTAACATGAAAACGATAAAAAATATTTTCTTCTTTTTTGTTGCGGTTTTTTCAATAGCTTCGGCGCAGATGGTGTTTGCCGAGCCGCCGGATACGCAGTGGGAGGTGACGGGTAGCAGCACTTTGACAATTACCGAGGTAGTTGAAGAAGGTGTGACGCCGTGGAAATTTACCTTGCCCAAATCCGGCGGCAGATTGGATAAATCTCAAAAGGGAGATTCCGTTAAGCTTAATTTCAGGACACTCGTTCCGCATTTGCCCGAGGGATGCAAAATTACTTATGTTCAAGATGGTGCTTTTAAAGAGAATGCGACGATTGAAGAACTGTATTGGCCAGATACAATTACTTCTATCAGTAAGAATTCATTTTTGAAATGTTCGAAGTTGAGAATCTGCGATTATCCTGACGGCGTTCAAATGACAAGTGTCGGAAATTCCGCCTTTCAAGATTGTTCAAGCTTAACGCGTTTTCGAATGAGTGATACGATTACCTCGCTCGGTGAATTTGCTTTTTACAAGTGCTCTAAAATCGTTTTTGACGGTCCGATGCTCCCCAATTCGCTGAATAAGACGCTGGCAAAAAGTTTTGGCGTCGGCGAATATGCTGCGCCTCTTCAAGATGGATTGCTTGTCATTGGCGGTTCAGACCAACCCTTTACTTGGACGCCTGCGAACAACAACAGCAGTAATAAATATTTCGATAGATTTAATATCACGAACCTTATTTTCGGTGCCGGTGTCGTTCATGCAGGCACGAATAATTATACGGGGAAAGATCTTTTTGATCCTTATGCCTCTTCTAAAAAGACGGGTTCTTCACTAACGAACATTGTCGTTCGTAATCCCGGCGTGTTTGCGTTCGGCAAGATTTTTGTAACACCGACGACCACCTCTCATCCGACAACAATCCGCAACTATGATGTCGCGGGTTGGATTACGGGTGATCTTGTCGCTCATACGACAACGTACATGACGCGAATTGTCGCCGCCAAGAACAAATATTGGCAGGAATTTCTCTGGACGGTAACCGCCGATAATTACCGCCCGTGGAATGAGGTTTCAGATGAGACAAAGGCGAAATATTGGCAATACTTTAACGGCGGTGTCGAGGGAACGGGCGATGAAATTCCACACGGCGTTGTTTTATCTAAAACGTCTTACACGATAACGGTTGACGGGGAAACGATGCTCCCTCTCACAATTCCCGGCGGCGTGTGGATTGTCTTTAACAAGGGGGACGAATGGCCTGCGGTATTGGTTCCTGTGAATGTTCCTGTTGCCAATGAAGGGCTTGCCTATACAGGCAGTGAGCAGACAGGTGTTCCAGAAGGCGAGGGTTATACTCTTGAAGGCCATAAGGCGACAGAAGCGGGATTTTACACTGCAATAGCCACGCTCAAAAACGGGTACAAGTGGGCGGATGGTTCTTTCGACGCGAAGACAATTACCTGGTCGATCGGTGTTGTTCAAGTCCCGGTTGCGATCGAGGGGCTTAGATATACAGGAAGCGAGCAAACAGGCATCGTTGAAAATGAAGCCTATGTCCTTACGGGGCATAAAGCAACGGAAGTTGGAACTTACGAGGCAACCGCTACGCTTAACAATGGCTTTGTATGGCCTGATGGAACTAAAGAACAAAAGACTGTTCAGTGGTCGATAGGTGAAGCTCCTATTCAAATTCCTGTCGCTGTTACAGGACTAAAATATACTGGCAGCGAACAGACGGGTGTTGTAGAAGCGTCAGGTTATACGCTTGAAGGTCATAAGGCTACAAACGTTGGAACTTATACCGCTACCGCTACATTAGTCGACACTGAACATTATGAATGGGCGGACGGCACTAAAGAGCAAAAAACTATTACATGGACGATTGAAGGAACTAAGATTCCTGTCGCTGTTACGGGGCTTAGATATAACGGCAAAACGCAGACTGGTGTTAAGTCGGGCACGGGGTATACGCTCACAGGCAATACTGGTAAGGCTGTCGGAACTTATACGGCGACGGCAACGCTTCTTGCTGGCTATATGTGGGAAGATGGTACATTGGAAGCAAAGTCAATTACTTGGTCGATTGACGAGGAATTGCGTGATCCTGAGCCTGAACCGCTCCCCGATCCTGAACCTGATACGGTTGATACTCCTGCGTCGATCATCTATGTAAATTCCGCCGCTACCGGTGCAAATGACGGTACGAGCTGGGCTGACGCTTACACTGATTTTAAGACGGCTCTCGGTAAGATTACTGCTCAGAAGAATGTCATTTGGTTTGCAGGTACATTTACCTGCTCTGCTGACTGCGTTGTGACGATCCCGAACGGCGTCAAGGCGAAAATCCGCGGCGGCTTTAAGGGCGGTGAATTGACCGCCGCCGAGCGCGAAGACGGTGTTAAGTCTGTAGTAAGCGGCAAGACGCGCACGTATAAGACGCTTGAAGTTTCTTCTGATAGCGCACTTCGCATTGAGCGTATCCGCTTTATCGAATCTAAAGAGCGCGGCATTTACAAGAAGGGAGAAGGCGATTTAACTCTCGTTGATTGCGATATGATCGCTTGCGGATATAATCTTGGTAAATCGAATGGCATTCCTACTCATGGACGCGGATTCGTGATGACTGGCACTCCCGGTAAGACGAGATTGTTTGCAACTCGCTGTACCTTTGCCGGTAATCGTACTGGTTATGAGACTCTATATGATGCCGGTAACGGCCAAGGTGCCGCTTTTATGAACCTTGCTCGAGCGACGCTTGATGATTGTCTTTTTGTAACGAACGGACTCCCTGTTCTTAATGTCCCAAGTACTTATGGCTTTAGATATTTCAAGGGATCGGCTCTCTATGCTACGAATGCTCCAGTTACTGTACGCGGAACGAAATTCCTTTTCAATCGTGCCGTTTGCTCTCAGGAGTATGATCAGGCTTATGATGTAAATCTCATGGGCGCGACAGTCCGTTTGGAGGCCGGTACGGGCGGCAGCGTTTTTACGAATTGTCTTTGGATGGCGAATCAGAACGCAAGAGGAATTAACAATAATACTCATATAAGCCGCGGCGGTGGCGGAGAAATCTTCTTTAATCCCGGTAAAACATACGCCGAGTGCGAAGTTGTAAATTGTACATTCGCGGCGAACCTTAACCATATTTCGAAAAATGGCGGATGCGGCGTAAACGTTCGCTCAGGTAAGATGAAGATCTTAAATTCAATTTTCAGCGATAATATCAGTATTGCCACGGGCACTACCATTGGTAAGGATATTTATGTCGCGGACGGTGCGGAGGTGAATGTAAGTTATTCAATGCTTTCGCCAGACAAAAGTGGTGATACGCCTATTTACGCTGCGGGTCCCGGTACGCTGAATATTGGCGAGGGTGTTATCTTTGATAGGGCGAACTTTGTTTCACGCGTTGAAGAAGCTCGTTATATGCAAAGCGTAAATGCCGGTACTTACTTCTATCTCCCTGTCGCACTTGACTATCTTATCAACCTAAACGTACACTTGCGCTCAAAGGCGGGGTACTACGATTTCGGACAGAATAAGCGCATTCGCTCTTATAGTGAAAATTCGCCGGCTCTTGATGCGGGCGATCCGAAGTGTGATTATTCGAAGGAGCCTCATACAAGCTGGGGTTGTCACGGCAGCCGGGTTAATATGGGCTTTTACGGCAATACACCCGAGGCGGCAGCAACGAAATATAAGGGTTTCTTCGTTAAGGTAGTCGGCGGTGAAAGCGGTCCGAAAGAGGAAGTTGAAGTTATCGGCAAGCCCGATAATAATACCCCCATTGAAGATATTATCGTTTGCGACGGCGCGGATCATGCGGTTAAGATTTATCGCGGGTCTGAGGTTGTCTGGAAATGGCAAGCCTCGACCGATAAGGCTCTCGCAGGCAATACACATAACGATTTAAGAGGCAGATTCAACGGTCTTACCGAAACGAGAGTTTGCGACTATAACGGCAGGAAGGTTGTTGCGATTTCTTCGAGTAATTGCGCGTGGGCGATTGTTGATATGGCAACTACCAACGCTATCGCATACGGCTACAGTAGAACAGCTGGACAAGAAGTAAGAAATACGATTATGCCTCACTCGATTGCGCTCTTGCCGAATGATATCGTTGCAGTAGCGTCAACTTATACGATTGACCAAAATGATCCTGCATCGAAGTACGGTTGCTACTTCTACCATATTGCCGGCGATAAGGCGACGAGCTATCAGGATCCAGCGAAGCAGGGCGCGACATTCTTCTCAATCGAAAATCCGCACGGGTTCTATTGGGATAATGATAATAAAAAGCTTTACGTCTCATCGTCTGAAGGTCTTACTCGTTTGAGCGTTACATTCAACAGCGAAGAGAATAAGTTTGATATTGTAGAGGAAGCGGTCTTTGGTATCGCTCAACTCGGGGCAAAGTGGGGTCACGACCTTGCGGTTGTCCCCGGGACGAGAATCCTCGCCATGACCGCGTATGAAATGACGCTTTTCTTCGATATGGACAAGGAAGAGTGGCTCTTGGATGAAATCGTTTGGCGTATGGATCAGAAGGGCTTTGATCCGCACGAGGATAAAGTACATTTCTTGGCAACTGTCCCACGCGCTAATTATGTGACCGACACGCTTGAAGTGTGGACGAAAGAAAACGGCTTTAAGGAATATCTGAAAGTGCCTGGAGCCAAATTCTACAAAGCCCGCTGGGCGGGCGGAGTGTTGGATAGCATAACTAAGTAAATGCGATGAGACGTTTTTAGTATATCGAAGGTATATGGAAACAACTATGACAACAAGTAAAAACAACTTTCGATTAACAAAGGAGCACGGGCGAGTTCGTCCGTGCAATAAAAAGAAGTTGTTTTCACTAAGTTGTTTTTAATTGTTTAGTTATAATTATGATATAAATTTTGCAAAATCAAGGAGTAATTAAAATGAAAAAATCAATTCTCTTATCTTTAGTGGCTCTTATGATGTCCTCTCTCAATGCGGCCAACACATATCGTGTGACCCCCGACGCTCCTGGCGGCGGTAATGGACAATCATGGGCAACGCCAATGACGATTAACGAGGCAGTTAATACAGTTTATAATTCTTCTGTGCATGGTCATGTTATTCTTTGTAAGGCGGGCGTTTATGTCCCCACGGCTAAATTTACACTGGTCCGCAATCTCACAGTGAAGGGGGGGCTTGCTGGAACTGACGATACAACGCTTGATCCCAATGGAGAGAGAACGATTATTGATGGCGAGAATCGCAGTGACCTATCACCGATTTTCAATATTTCTGCAGGAGATCCATCAACATTTGAGAATCTTGAAATTCGAAATGCATACTTCAGGGCATTTCAAAAGACCCAGAGTGGCGATATTACATTCAAGAATTGTGTATTTGATTCGTGTGGGAGACAATATCCGAGCAACCTTAGTAATGAACGCGGCGCTGCCGGTCATTTTAATGGAAATAATTGGACCGCAACAATTAAGTATGAGAATTGTGTTTTTTTCCGAAATACGTATGAAGGGAGTGCAGCCACAAAAGTTGGCAATGGTATCGCTCTTGCATTTAATCAATGTAAAAGAGTAATGTTTGACAATTGCCTTTTTGTTTCAAACGGTCTTGGTCATGCAACTGTTAAATCCTCTACCCCTGCAGGAAAAAATCTTAGTGGTTTGCGCGGAGCGGCAATTTACTCCTCATCTCCTTTGACAGTATGTAATACAGAGTTTCGTGCTAATAGAGCTGGTATTTACACTGGAACTATGGGCGCTATGGGAGGTGTTATTTATATTTATAAATCAAGGGGAAAGTCTTCATTTGAAAATTGTCTTTTCCTTGGTAATTCATGCGAACATTGTTATTCCATAGATAAAGATACAAAAGAGGCTGGTGTTATTGTAGTGCGTTCAGATTCAAGTGGAACAAAAGATTCTCTTGATGTTGTAAATTGCACATTCGCATATAACTTTACGGACGGCAAGATTACATCAGCGGGTATTGATGTCGGCAGTTATGATGGCACTACGGCAAATATAAAAAATACGATTTTTTATGGTGCTAAGAAATCTCGTGACTCTGAAAAAGGTCGTGATATTTGGGTAAGCTCCGGCTGCACCGCCAATATTGATTATTGCCTATTTGATAGTGACGGTAAAGAAAATATTGAAAAGTGTATTGCTGGTGACGGAACTAAAACAATTGGCTCTAACAACGTCTTCGGCGACCCGAAGTTTGCGCGCGCTATTACGGCGGACGAGGTTGCTTCGATTATGGTCAATAATGGCTCGTATTACGGCTATTCCGCCGACGCATACGAAACAGTTTTTTCTAAGGCCGATGTTCATGCGTTAAACCGCAGACTTACGGTCGATACGGGCGACCCCGCCTCGCCGTTCGCTAACGAGCCTCATCCGAACGGAAAGCGCGTCAATCTCGGATATTACGGCAACACCCCTGAAGCTCTCAGCACATTAAGCGGCATGAAAATTATCATCCGCTGACGCCAAAGGGGACAGTCCCCCGCTATTTCAGTCCCCCGCTATTTCCGTAGCGGGTCGAGACCGAGGAGGAGCTCCAGGCATCCGCCGCAGCTCACAGTCGCCCATATTAAAAGCTGAGTACGGTGCACCCGCTTGAGCGCACTGCTCTAAGGTGGGGATATTCCAGTTTACTCCTGATCACTCATCTCTCCTTGAAAATGCTATAATACCCGCAAAGGAAAATAAGATGAAAAAAATATATGTAAGCGTTTTGACATGTTTTTTATCGGCACTCGTCGCCGCGTCTCTTTTTGCCGCTCCGCTTACATCAGCAGAAGTTGTTGTAATCGGCGGTACCGATGCGGGCGTTAATGCCGCTCTCGCCGCTAAAAAGGCGGGTGCAGATGTGATTCTTTTGGAGTCTCGCCCGGCTCTCGGATCGGATACTGCGGGTAAGCTTATAATTGAAAAAGAAGACGGCTCACTTCAAACTCCTCTTTCGATCAGAAAGTCGCTCGATAAGAAATTACTTGATGCGAAAATTCCGTTTAGAACCTGGGTTTACGTTAAAGATATCTGTCGCGACGACAAAGGTGTTGTGGGGGTTGTTACGGTAAGCCGTTCCGGAGAGCGCTTTATCGCCGCAAAGTGCGTTATTGACGCGACCGAACGCGCCTATGCTTCCAAGCGCGCGGGTGGAGAATTCGCGGCTTTTCCTGCGGGCGAATATACCGTCCGCAGGCGTGTCGTTTCCGGGGATACGCCCGAGGCGAAAGGGATGGAGGTTAAACTTATCGGTGTAACCGGCGTTCATAAGATCGGTAAGCCGACGATTGATCCTAAAGTAAAAGAAATCGAAGGTAAGCTTTGGGAATGCTCAATAAAGGTCAAGATGGAAGACGGCTCGGCTCTCTCTTACGCTAAGATGGAGCAGTTGGCCCGCGATAAAACATGGACTTTCAGGCAGATTGAAAGCGCCGAGACGTGTTTTCTTGATGCACCCGATAAATTGATTAAAGATGCGAAAGGCGTTTTTACATGCGGTCCGCTCGGTAAACTTAAACCTGAAGAGGCCGGTCGCCTTGCCTCTCAATGCGTCCGCAATGGTACCTTCAGGAAGCTGCGCGCAGAACCTTCAGGCGTAGAATCCATCGCCGGATATGACGCCGCGGTCGCAGGTCTCGGTACAGGCGGCGCAAGCGCGCTCGTGGCGCTTTCTCGCGCTAAGGTAAAGACGATCGGCTTTGAATATTCGTATCGTTCCGGCGGATTGACGACGGAGGGGTTGATCGGCAGTTACTGGTACGGTAATCGCGTCGGTTTTACGGCGGAGCTTGACGAGGCGGTAAAGAAGTCGGGTCTGATTTATTCTCAGACTAAGGAGAATTTCTTCCGTTCGCGTTCGAGAAGGGCGACGACGGTTTACGGCTCGTTTGTATACGGCGTCGTTAAGGAAAATCGCGTTATAACCGCGCTTAAGGTTATGCTCGCCGACGGTGCACCCGCGCTCGTTCCGGTAAAAACGGTCGTGGACGCGACGGGTAACTGCGATGTCGCGTTCGCCGCAGGCGAGAAGACGGAGCATATTTCGTCCGATGAACTTTCATTGCAGGGCGCGGCGTTTATGCGCAAACGCCTCGGGCATAGCTATCTCAATCTCGACTGGACGTTCATCAATGACTGCGACGCGGAAGATCTTTGGTATTTATCGCTTCGCGGGCGCAACAGCTATGAAGACTCTTCCGTTAACTGGGATCAGTCGCAGGTCGTCGATTCGCGTGAGCGTCGTCGGCTGGTCGGCTTATACCGCGTTACGCCTCAGGATGTCATGCTTAAGCGCACCTATCCTGACATCGTCTGTATAACGCGCTCGAATTTTGATACTCACGGGCAGACTGTCGATCCGCAGTTTCTTATCGTGTCGACGGAGCATAAGCCGCTTCAGGTAAATCTACCGTACCGCGCGATTCTTCCACGTGAGACCGACAACCTCGCCGTTATTGGACTTGGTTTGAGCGCGAGCCGTGATGCGATGCCGATTTTGCGTATGATTCCGGATGTTCAAAATCAAGGGTGGGTGGCGGCCAAGGCGTGCGAGCACGCGCTTCGGGAAAAGAAGGCGCTTAAGGATATCGATATAAAGAATTTGCAGCGAGCGCTGATCAGAAAGAACGTTCTTCCCTCGTGGGTGCTGGACGCGAAAGATAATCTCCCGCTTCCCGATGATGCGATCGCATCGGCGGTTAAGGACGTGGCCGATGATTACAAATCGCTTGCGGCGGTTTTTTCAGATCCGGCAAGATCTGTTCCGTTGATGGAAAAGGCTTACAAGGCGACAGAAGATGAAAAGGCTAAACTCATTTACGCCCATGTTCTCGGGATGCTTGGATCTAATGCGGGAGAAAAAACTCTTGCCGCCGCAATACGCGTAGAAAAGTGGGATAAGGGCTGGGAGTATCGCGGCATGGGGCAGTTCGGGCGTCC
>JAFXEU010000048.1 GCA_017520845.1 Kiritimatiellia bacterium
AAAAATGTCTTCCCTTTTAAAATCGGCGACAATCAAAGCTACTCGACGGCAAAAATCCAACAGCACAAATCCAATCGAGCAAAACCTATCGGTAATCCGACGGTTTACTTTTAGAAAGTCAGTTTACTTTTGGACGTGACGATAGAAATGACTATACTTTATATCACAACTTAGCCATTCAACAGGTGCTCCGGCTCCTCGTCGAGTGATGCGCATCAAATTCCATTTAGGCTGATATAGCCAAAAAGGAACTTCCGACAAGAAATCCGTAAATATTTGCGATGTACCGACACTCGCCGAAAATTCTTTTGGCGCAGAATCTTTTCTCATACGCATCCTGATGTTGAAATTCGCTCTGCCGTCAGTCACAACTTCTTCGTAGCGTACCGCATTTTTAACATCTTCTATGACGCATCTCCCGTTTCGATATCCGTAGACAGCATCTGTTTCAGAAAACGACAATATACCGTTTTCATCCTCATCACACCCGAACGCTACTTGAATGTTATTCGAAGAGGCTGCCTCAAAAAAAATGTTCAGAGCGAACTCCTTAGCATCAAATCGTTGAGTATTAATCGCGATATTCGTTGTAACTTCAGTATCGGCATACGACGATGTCGACATCGGCGGGACGACAAACTCTTTTGCTGAAGCAACCGCCGAAAGAATAAATGCAAATGAAAAGGCCAAAATGAGCCTTTTATTGAAGGATGAAATAATCTTTATATTCTCTTTTTCAAAATCTTTCATTAACGCAATTATATCACATTTTTGCTAATTTTGCGCGTTAGAAACAGAGTTTTCTTCGCCTTTCGCCATCTCATTTTAAAGGATTTGGCACAAAACGGTCAGACCTCCCACTGCCACTACCAGGGAACCTCCACCGGACTTTTGGTTGTCGTGTAGATTTCAAACCCGAAAATACGGTTGCCGACCCTGCGGCTTGTCAACGCATCTTGGGCGGATGCAAAAATGCATTCAGCATAATGAGCGCGAGAACGACGCCCGAAATATGATTGACTGCCGACGGGGCGCGTTCCTGAAGCGTCAGCGCCGAAAATCCGGCCGGAAGCGCATCCGGCAAAAGATTGACGAGCGCCCCGGCGAGAACCGCCCCGGCGATGATTACCGCGACATACGCGATTGCGGCGCGCCGTCCGATCAATGTCGAGATCGCGGCTATCGACATCGCGTTTACCGCCGGACCCGTCATCAGAAAGACAAATGCCGCACCGGGCGAAAGACCTTTCATCACCAATGCCGCGGCGATCGGAATGGCGGCGGTCGAGCATACATACATCGGAAACCCGAGCACGGCCATCAGGAAAAGTTGAAGCCATTCATGCCCTTTAAGCGAATCCGCGAAAAACCCGTCGGGCAGAAGAACCGTCACCGCCGCCGAAATGACAAGCCCGATGAAAAGCGGTTTTACAACACCCGCGAGAATGCGCACATAACCTTGCCAGAGGACGGCTTTCAAACCGCGATCCGGTTTTTCGGAAACACCCTGACAGCAACCGCAAGCCGACACCTTCGGCTCGTCTTCGCCCGCAACCGCATGCACCGCGCCGCCGCCGATGATACCGGTCAGAAAAGCCGCGACCGGGCGGGCGATCGCGAAAAACGGACCTAAGAGCGCGTAAGTGGCGAGGATTGAATCTATGCCGGTTTGAGGTGTCGCGATCAAGAACCCGGCCGTCGGACCCTTTCCGGCGCCGGCCTTGCGCAAAGCGGTCGCGATCGGGATGACACCGCAAGAGCAGATCGGCAGCGGCACACCGATCAGAACGGCGCGCAAAACGCCGCGCAGCCCGAGATGCGATCCCATCACTTTCATGACGAGCGGACGAGGCAGCCATACCGCGATCATCCCGGCGATCAGAAAACCGACGAGCAGCCACGGCGACATCGCGGCAAATACATTCCAAAACGCTTTTAGGCCATCAGCGATTATAGACATAAAATCCTCTTATGAAGAAGAATCCGGCAAATCAGAACGTCGCGGTAAGCGAAAGGCCGCCGACAATGTTCCAGGTCTTGTCTTCGCCCGCGCCCCACTCGCCGTTATACGCGGCAGCGGCTTCGCGCATCTTATCATCAAAGAGGTAATCGTAATATGCGACATAAGCGCCGAGTTTGAGCCAATCATTGATTTCGTATTCGAGTTCGATCTTGATCGTCGTATCCATCAGGCCGCCGTGATCAAAGCCTTCGACTTTTTCAAGTTCACTGAAATAGCCTTTCGTCCTGAGCGAATTGCCGAAGCCCTGACCGATCGCAGGGCGGAGAGTAAGTCCGTCGCAGATTTCAAAGGTGTGGCCAAGTTCAAAATTAACGTACGTTCCGTTATCAGCCATAATGTCACGCTCAAAAGCGAGCTTCGGCTCCAGCCAATGACCGCCTAATGAAAGCTCAGCCGTAAAATACTGGGTATCGCCAACCTCGCCCTGATAACGCGGCAAATACTCGTACATGTAACCAACATCCACGCCGAGTGTCCCGATCGTTTCGCCTAAGTCGAACTCGTGCGCGAGGCCGATAAACGCATCGAGCGTAGTGTACTTAAAGCCGCGCTTGCCGTAACCGCCGCGCTTGCCGTTGCCGTCGGTCAAGTCAAAAATCGACTCTACCCCGATATACGCCCAATCGAAAAACGTCGCGGTCGCGCCAGGCGTGAAAATAGGATCCTTACCATCAATTACGCCGTATGTCATATAGCGCGAATCTAACGAAAGCGAAACCTCCGTACTTACAATCGGCGTTTCATCAAATGACACCCCTTCCCCAGGAGCATAACTCCAACCGGAGCTTTCGCCACACCCCGCGCATTTACATGATTCACTCGTGCAAGAACAATTATCAACGCATTTACACTCGTCCTTGCCGCATTTACAGTTCGCATTCTGGGCGTAAAGGCCACCTGTCAATGCGATGATCGCTACTGCCCCGATGGTTTTCATTGTATTCATTTTATTCATTTCCTTTATTCGTATTTTTGGTTATTAAACTTTGTTTAAGCTAACTTTTACTATGCTTTTTGGTTGTATATGAGATAAGAATTATTTAGTTCTTAGCGTGACAGTCGACACTCGAATTTCGACATTCGCTAACTGCTAACGACTAACCACTAAATCATATCAACTCTGTGCTTCTTACCGTAAAGCCAGAACCCTCCGAACATCGCTACGAGAGTGCTCGTTCCGATAATAAGCCACATTCCGCTACCGCTGACCATTACTGCGTGGTAGATCGTCGCGACGCTCCATCCGAGCAGCGTCAGGTAGCCCACGAAAATCGTTCCGTAAAATTTGCCGATTTCGCGGAATACCACGCCTGTCGCCGCCAAGCACGGAATGTAGAGCAGCACAAAGAGTAGGAATGAATACATCTGATGAACGCCCTTGGGGAAGTGACGCTTGAGCGAATCTATCGCTGCAGAATTTTCAGGCTCTTCGGTAGACGCTTCCTCTTCGGCACCTGACAAGCCGAGAGGATCAACAAGACCTTCCCAGACACCGGAAAGGTTCTCCGGTATCGAAGCAAACGCTTCCTTAAGTCCGCCGACAAGAGAATATTCATCTTCTTCTTCAGACTCTTCGGCGGAAGGATCAACTTCGTCGGCTTTGAGATTCGCATCGTCTTGGCCATATAGCCCCTTCATCGTGCCGATAACCGATTCCTTGGCGAAAAGTCCGGTGAAGATCGAAACGCTCGCCGGCCAGTTATCGCTTTCAACGCCGATAGGCTCGAATACGGGCGTAATCGACTTACCTACGACAGAGAGGAGCGACTCCTTTTTATCCTCGTTGCCGATTGACCCGTCGGTGCCGACCGTATTGAGAATACCGAGAAGCAAAACCATCGGAACAATGAACTTACCCGCTCTCCAGATGAAGATTTTAAGTCTCTCCCACGTGTGAAGGAAGATGTGACGAGCACGCGGCAAATGATATGGGGGCAGCTCCATGATAAAGTGCGTAGGCTCACCTTGGAAAAGCGTATGCTTAAGAATAAGGCCCGTTACAATACCAAGGACAATACCGGTAATGTAAATGTAAAATACGAGCTTGCCGGGATTCTGCGGGAAAAACGCCGCCGCGAACAAGACCCAAATCGGGAGCTTAGCTCCGCAGCTCATAAACGGCGTCATAAAGACCGTTAAGAATCTGTCGCGCTTCGATTCGAGCGTTCGCGTAGCCATAATCGCGGGAACAGAGCACCCGAAACCGACGAGCATCGGCACAAAGCTTTTACCCGGCAAACCTATCCACCGCATGAATCTATCCATGACGAACGCCGCGCGCGCCATATATCCCGAATCTTCAAGAATCGAAAGGCATAGGAACATAAATCCTACGGGCGGCAAAAACGTTCCGACGGTCTGAAGCGCGGTGCCGACACCGTTCGAAATAAGAGCTACGACCCAATCAGGAGCGTTAACCATACCGAGCAGGTGGGCCGTCCCGCTCACAAAGAGCGTATCGCCCGCTATATCAAAGAAATCGATGAACGCTCCGCCAACAATCTGGGTAATCCAAAATACAAGATACATCATACCGAGGAAGATCGGAATTCCGAGAAAGCGGTTAATGACAATCTTATCAATCTTCTCGGAGAGAAATACCTTATCTGCTACCGTGCGCACGACATCTTTCACTAAACCCGCTATGATACCGTAGCGCGTTTCCGCCAGCACGACGTCAGGCGGATCGCCGAGAACATCCGTGCAACGCTTAATCGCCCCGTCAATAACCTCGGGCGCCATATCGCGGTGACGCTCCAGCTGGCGGCGGATCAGCGGATCGCCTTCGATAGCCTTCATCGCGACCCAACGCGCGTTTACTTTATAATGCTCGGCAGTCTTGACCGACGCCGAGGCTAAAATATCGACCTCCTGCTCAAGCTCGTTCGGAAACTCAACATGAATGCGAGGCATCTTGGGAGAGGCGATCGTCTCGTCGAGCATCGTGCGAAGGCGGGCGATATCGCGCGAATCTGTCGCGTTTACACCGATCACGGGAACGCCGAGATGCTTGGAAAGATGATCTAAATCAATAACCGTGCGGCGTTGGCGGGCGACATCCATCATCGTCACCACGATCACCATCGGAACCTTAAGCTCGCACATCAAAAGCGTAAGATACAAATTGCGCTCGATGGCGGTCGCGTCGATGATGTTGATGTAAAGTTCCGCCTCCTGAGAAAGCACATATTCTAAACTCGCTTTTTCGTCCTCGCTCGCGGCGGTGAGCGAATAAATTCCGGGAAGGTCGACAATCTTGACTGCTCCTGCCTTAGGGAGCGAAAATTCGCCTTCCTTCTTCTCGACCGTAACGCCGGGCCAGTTGCCGATATGCTGATGCGAACCGGTAAGGGCGTTGAAAATCGTAGTCTTACCGCAGTTGGGGTTTCCGATCAAACCGACAGTCTTCATTTCACGTTCCCCTTCTCTATGAGATTGACCTTTATTACGCTCACCTCGTCACGCCTGAGCGAAAGATGAAAACCTCTCACCGCCAGTTCGAAAGGATCGCCAAGAGGAGCTACATTGATGATTTTAACCTTGACCCCGCGAGTCATTCCCAAGGCGAGGAGTTTCGCACGATAAGCGGCATTGCCGAGCTTATACCCGGTAATCTCGGCTATCTGCCCTTTTTTTAGTTGATCGAGTGTCATTGAAAAACCTTTTTTGTTAGACGAGGTAAAGTTTACCATATCTAACTTTGCGTGTCAACCGCGAATTTGATCCACCCTTATCCCACTTTTTCCGGGGTGATTTATCCCAGTTTTCAAAAAAGCCCAATAAAACCCTATGAAAATTTATTTTCACAACCCTTCTTTTTCGTCGTAGACTTTTTCACCTTAAGGCGCTTTTCAGGCGCAAGAGCCGTTTTCTTGCTGGTGATTCACTGATTTAGGCTCGGATACTCACCTAAATCCCGGAAAAAACGAAGGTGGCGACATCGATTTTGCGGTCTTTCACGTTTCGCGCCGAAAAAGCGAATCCCGC